>NZ_JACJQM010000110.1:0-15483 GCF_014696655.1 Nostoc sp. FACHB-888
AATGGCGGCATTGCTGAAAAATTGGAGTGCTGATTTAGTTCTCTGCACCAACGGCAAAGCCGATCTAACCGCTGATCAAAGGACACTGTTGGAAAACCACAGAATCCTTGTTCGCGGAGAGAAAATCATCCGACTCGAAGGCGATAACGGACAATTAGAAAACATCGTTTTTGAGACAAACGAGAAAATTGCGCGTCGCGGAATACTGATCCGACTAAAGCAAACACTCCGTTCAAACCTAGCTGAAAAGTTAGGCTGTGAGTTGAATGAATTCAATTTAATCAAGACGACCAATGTTTTTAACGAAACTAGCGTCAAAGGCGTTTATGCGGCAGGTGACATCACTTTACCCATGCAAGGGATCGCCGTTGCTGTTTTTCAGGGTAGCGTTGCTGCTGGCGGCTTAAATCACTTTCTGATTATGGAAGATTTCGTCTAAATCAAGGTAATTCAATCTTCATCAGAACAAGCATCGTGGCTGGTCTAGTTTCATAGACCAAGAGAGTAGGGAAAACCTTCTCTCCAACAGGGTTAGGCTTTTTAACTAAGGAGAAATCATGAAATCCAATCAAAGCGTCGTCATAGAGCGACTGCAACAAGCACAGAACGCGCATGACCTGGAAGCGCTTTTAGCCTGCTTTGCACCTAACTTTCAGGGCAATCATCCACTTCATTCTGAGAGAGGTTTCGAGGGAATTGAGGATGTCCCTAAGAATTGGTCTGTCATATTCCACAACATCCCAGACTTTCACTCAGAGTTGCTCCGTTTGGCAGTTGAGGGTGACATGACCTGGGCTGAGTGGTACTGGTTTGGCACCCATCGTGATGGTTCGCAATTTGGTATGCGCGGGGTGACTATTCTTGGCATACAAACGGATCAGATTGAGTGGGCACGCTTGTATATGGAACCTGTGTAAGCTTCATGACTTACCAATTTCTTTTTCAATACCTTTGCCAAAATAAGAGCTTAGAAAAATTTTGGCAAAATTGGCAAAATTACCCATACATAAGCGTTTCGCTTAAAAGGTAGTTTGTTATCTCAAACCCCTATACTGCGGTCAATACGTAAAAAAAAACCTTGTGGGAAACCTTAAAGGAATTTTTAGAACTTATTGTTTTTGCCAAACCGAGCGAGAACAGCGAGTAATAGTGAAAACGTTATCAACTCAGGCTCGTAAATTGGCGAAGGTATTGTTTTTAGGAGATGTAATCCCGATCTCTCAACCAGACCAATCCTTGCATCATTCCTGATATAAGCTTACGTTTATCGGCTTCGAGTAATTTGATGCATTGGGTTTCGTATTTGAGTTGTCATTCCTGGCGGACCGCACGCCATTAACTGGACTCACGCTGATCAGGTCAATCCCATGTTACTGGACTTCCTACAACATCGCGATCAAAAGCGACCAGTCCAACCCGTCGTCTCACACTTCGGCAAGCTCGACATCCTCGTGAACAATGCGGCCATTACGGTTCAGGGCAAGAGGGTTGCCGGAAGCGATCATGGATCTTCACGCAATCCGCCGGATCGCAACCTTGGAGGAGGTGGCGGCGACCGTTTGCTTCCTCGCAGGTTCAGACGCGGGCTACATCAGCGGCGGCGTAGTGGATGTGTCCGGCGGATTCCAAATCTGAGCTTCGACGCTTAGGCTGAAAGAAGATCAAAACTTTTACACTCACAATTAACGAAAGGAAAAGAAATGGCTGAAAAATTTGGTGCAAAATCGACCGCCGACGAGGTGCTTTCCGGCATTGATCTCAAGGGAAAGCGATTTTTCATTACGGGTGTATCGTCGGGCATTGGGCTTGAAACCGCCCGCTCACTGGTCTCTCACGGCGCTAGCGTCGTTGGCGCGGTCAGGAACCTTGCTAAAGCTGAGCCAGCTACTGCATCGGTTCGTGATGCCGCGTCGCAGGGCGGCAGCCTGGAGTTGATCAATCTCGATCTGGCATCCTTGCAAAGCGTTCGTGCCTGCGCGGATAAACTGTTGGCTGACGGACACATCGCTAACGCTGGCGTTATGGCAACTCCGTTCGGTCGGACGATCGACGGCTTTGAAGTCCAGTTCGGGACCAACTATCTGGGTCATTTTGCTTTGATCAATCGGATCGAGCCGCTGCTCGCTGATAACGCGCGCTTGGTGGTGCTGTCGTCCCAGGCTCATCGCGTCGCCGATGTTGACCTGGACGATCCGAATTTTGAGCAACAGGCATATGATCCATTTGTCGCCTATGGCCGATCGAAAACCGCCAATTCACTGTTCGCTGTGGAGTTTGACAGGCGGCATCGCGATCGCGGCATTCGGGCTGCTTCGGTGATGCCCGGAAACAGTCTGACGGATCTACCCCGCCATTTCTCGCCGGAGGACTTGCAGGGACTTTTGCAGACTGTTGACGCAGCGCGCACGGAAGCGGGCCTGCCGCCGAAAGAGTTGAAAGAAATTCCGCAGGCAGCCGCGACATCGGTTTGGGCCGCAGTCGTGGCGAATAAAGACGAGATCGGTGGACATTATCTCGAAGATTGTGCGATCGCACCGATTGATGACACGCCCAACCCGTTTGCCGATGGCGTTAGGTCGTATGCGCTCGACGCTAACAAAGCCAAGCAACTTTGGGCGAAAAGCGAGGAATTGATCAGCGCTGCGTCTTAAAGGTTATCGCGCACATCTAAACGCAATAATCCATTCCACTTTCGTACTTGGATGAACACTCACAAGAATGCCTGATTGACGTATAGCGTTAATCACCATGCCTTACGTTTCCCGTAAACTCAACCAGGAAAACACCATGTCACAAAAACTCTCAGGAAAAGTTGCGCTTGTCACTGGCGGCTCTAGCGGTATCGGGCTTGCTACTGCCAAGCGATTTGTCGCCGAAGGTGCCTATGTCTTTATCACGGGTCGTCGTCAGACTGAACTTGATGCTGCTGTAAACGAGATTGGTAAGAACGTAACTGGCATTCAGGGCGATGTCTCCAATCTGGCAGACCTTGATCGGCTTTACGCCACGATCGAGCAAGAGCAAGGTCACTTGGATGTAATCTTTGCCAATGCTGGCGGTGGCGAATTCATCCCGCTTGGATCGATCACCGAGGAGCACTTTGACAAAACCTTCAACACCAATGTCAAGGGTCTACTGTTCACTGTGCAAAAGGCACTGCCGCTGATGCCAGAGGGCGCTTCCATCATCCTGAATGCCTCAACTGCTTCCATCAAGGGTATTCCAGCTTCCAGCGTGTATAGCGCCACCAAAGCCGCCGTGCGATCGTTTGCCCGCACCTGGACAGTCGACCTCAAAGACCACCAGATTCGAGTGAATGTGGTCAGCCCTGGTCTCATTCCGACTCCCGCTTACGATCTTCTGTGGGGACTCAGTGAAGAGCAACTGAAAGAATTGGTGGCGAACCTAGCTAAAAATGTCCCATTGGGACGAGCTGGTACGCCCGACGAGATCGCCAAAGCCGTTGTCTTTCTAGCTTCAGATGACAGCAGCTATGTAAGCGGCATTGAGCTATTCGTCGATGGTGGCTTCACACAAATCTAAGATCGCTTCCCAGTTAAAAAGCACTACCCGATTGCGTGTGAAAGTCCATCTATAAACTTCCCATCGAACAGAGTCGAAGGAGAAACACACATGCCACAGGAAAAGATGCCACAAGTCTCTGACAAAGAACTGATGATGAGTAACACGCTCATGATTCAGCCTGAGTACCGCGAGGAGTTCTTGATGGAACTCTGGGAGATCCTGCCTCAAGCCCGCCGTTTGGAAGCGTGCATCTCACTTGAGGTCGGTGAGGTCGCCGATCAGCCTGGGATGTTTGTGCTGTCCGAGCGCTGGCGTAACGGAAACGAGTACCTGAACGAGATCCTGCAACTGCCCTTCTACCAGCGGTACCTGGAACGCAGCGAACCATTCTACGCAGCTTTGCGAGCAGTTCTTGTCCTCACGTCAATCTAAATGGGTGCTGTGTCCAGAGCGGTCACCTAACAATGCAGCAGACGGTCTCAAGCCGCTAGTGCTGCGTTCGAGTTTCTTTGCCGCCGCTGATTTGAGCCGTTGGGCGTTTCGGGTAATGTGAGGTGTGGAACGGATGACGGATAAACTTGAGCACAACAAACAGACGGTCACGGCGTTTTATGACCTGATGTTCAATCAGTGTCAGCCCGCAGAAGCCATCGAGAAATATGTCGGCGATGTGTACATCCAGCACAACCCAGCGGTGGCCAACGGGAAGCAGGCTTTCATCGAATATTTCAAGAGGATGGCGAAAGAATATCCGGGCAAGTGCGTCCAGTTTAAGCGCGTCTTCGCTGAAGGCAATTATGTAGTCTTGCATTGCTACCAGCAATGGCCGGGCGACAACGACTGGGCAGGCATCGACATCTTCCGCCTGGATGATAAAGGCAAGATAGTCGAGCATTGGGACGTGCTTCAGACCGTCCCAGAAGCGTCGGCTAACAATAACACGATGTTCTGATTGAACAGAGGAGAGATTCAGATGTCAGAGAACAATAAAGCCATCTTACAAAAGGCAAACGCGGCGATCGCTGATCAGGTCAATCTCTTGTTGTTGGACTTTCTTCAGGGGTGATTATCTATCGAATCTTTTATCGCTAAAAGGGTTCTAATATGTTTTCTAGACTGATGATAGCGGTTGCAACCACAGTGCTAATGATTGTGACCTCTTGTATTTTTCCAGCGGTATCACCACTGGGCAAAAGTGCGATCGCTCAAGTGCCAGGTGTCTATCCATTCAAGTTAGGTGATTTCACAATTACAGTCCTGAGCGACGGCACACTCCCCCAGGATCTACATACACTGCTGTCGAATACGAACCTAACAGAAACTGACCGCCTGCTTCAGAAAAACTTTCTGACTAATCCTGTCGAGGCATCGATTAATGCTTTCTTGATCGACACTGGAGATCAACAAGTACTCGTGGACACGGGAGCGGAACCTTTTTTGGTCCAAAACTGGGCGGCAAGCTTCAAACATCGTTAAAGGCAGCAGGCTACACGCCTAACGAGATTGATGCAATCCTCCTGACTCATATTCATACCGATCATAGTGGGGGGCTGGTCCAGGGCGGCCGCATCATGTCAATAAGACTAGACTATTCTCAATAGACGTAAAAATAATCTCGTTAAACCCTGCTTATTGACAAAGATTTTAGCGATCACTTTGAGCCTTGGAAAATAAATCAAGCCAGAAATACTGATTTTTTCGTTGATTCTCAATTTCAGTAGTCACTACGTATACTTTAGATGCGTTCGCCCTGGAACCCCCACTGACTCCACCAAAACTTAGTGTAGTTTCTCAACCAGTACCGACTCAAGACTTGCGAGTTAAAAATATTCGCACTTTACTTGATTATCCCCTTGATTTGGTCAAAGAGTGGTTGCAATTTCAAGACACTAATAGCCCCAGCCAATTGCATATTAGCAAGATTGATGAACTGGTGAAGACTATGTGTTTGGCTTGGGCAGCAGATAAGTGTGACCATCCCAATCATACTGAATCTTTGTATCAAAAATTAGTTGTTGATGCTGTTGTTAATGGTGCTGATGAGTTAACAGCAATCAGCACATGGATGCAACAGTTGCAAACAGCAAAGACTGGAGCAGTGTAAATCAGAATCAGGATTCAGAATAATTCTGGCTTCTAAAGCCTAAATTAATCAAACAGGAATTACCCATGAAAGTCATCGTTACAGTTGTTGAAAAAATCACAAGTGAAGCACACATCGATATCCCTGATGGGCTAAATCAATCCGCAATTAAACAGCATATAGTAGACCGCTACAACACTGGAGAGATGTCCACAGATATGAACATCTTCCAAGTGGATTTTGAATCAATCAGCGCTCAAATTGTCAAAGAACATTCTACTAAATCTGCATAAATATGGGAGCTAATCAAATGCATACCAAATGGACTGATGAAGAACTCGCAATCATTGAAGAAATGGCTTGTCTCTACACTGTTAAGCAAATAGCATATCGGCTCAAAAAAAGAGGATACGCACGTTCAACATCAGCTATTCAAAACAAACTGCGTTTTTTAGGATACTCCGCACGTCCAATTCTTGATAACTACAACTGCTGCGAAATTGCCAGAGTTCTGCAACTCAATTCAGCAACTGTTTGGAGTTGGGTTAAAAAGGGCTGGATACGCACAACCCGGCGCTCTGGTAGATATCACCAAATCAAGAGCAAAGACTTAAAACGATTTCTTCAGAATCCACCTCAACGCATTAAAAACCGCATTGCTGCCATTGATAAAGAGAAGATCGAATATTTAGTGGGAAAACTCGCATGATTGACAACATTAACGCACTCAAAACTAGCTGGTATCTTTCCCCACCTTGGCGTGGAACAATTCCACCCGTTGAGGTGAATTTACTGGAGAAAGTATACCTCATAACTACGAGAACATTTGGCTACTGTTGCGGTATGCAATGGAAGCATGAGTGCTGGATTTATTCAATTGATTGCCGTAATGAAATACTCCACACTACACAAAACCAAATCATCGGGACGGGAGAATTAGAAGCCATCAAGGTGCAAAAACCTGCCTTCGTTCTGGGCGAAAGAGTGATGCTCTGTTCTCACGATAAAGGAACAAAGCAACGGCTGATTTTGGGGGTTGGGCTTGTGAATAACTCTTGGTTTTACGTCGTCGAATTGATGTCGTCAACGTTAATTAAGACACCGACTATATCGAATCGTTTCTCATTAGTTGGTGAAAAAAGCTTAGTGCGGGTAAATGTTTAAAGTTTTGAGATTTACTTAGGAGTCGAGCAACATGAATTTACCTTTAAATCAAAGTGTTTTAGTCGAGTCTCCATCATTAAGAACTTCTGCACTTTCTAACCTAGATAATTCACGCGCAGAAGTTGTTCTCAGCAAAGCAAAGGCAATAGTGTTCGCTGTATGGAATGGTAGCGGCTGGGCAACTACTGCACAAATAGCGGAATATTTTTCAGTTACAGAGTCCGCAGTCAAAGAACTAACAAGAGTAAATCAATCTGAATTCCAAACCCAAGAAACTAAAACCCTTACAGGCATTGACTTACGTGATGCTCGACAGACACTCTGTCTACCATCTAGAACTTCCCAAGTTAGAGTGTTTTCGGCTTTGGGTGCGTTAAGGATCGCAATGATCTTGCAGCAGTCTCAAGTAGCAGCGCAAGTTAGAACCATCATTTTAGATTTGGTTGCAGCAGTTCCAAGCATCACTCCTCAAACTCCCGCACCTGTTCCTGCTCTCCCACCGATTGAGCAGCGCCTACAAACTTTGGTCGAGGCGATGAAAACTTTAGCCCAACTCACAGGTGGCAGACTCAACCCATACATAGAGCAGCATTTTCAAGACTTCGCCGCCAATCTCCTAGCCCAACACAATCAACAAGCACTTTCCGGTAGCCAACAGAAATGGATGGGTGTGGTCAACTTTGCAGAGAGCGAACTGGGTAAAAAAGTCCCATTAAGCGGTTCCCATTATCGCGGTCATCTCGGTACTTGGGTTCGCACCTTTTACCCGCAACTGGGAGAGCGCCAGGAAATACGTTTGGTCAACGGCACTCAGCAGTCTGTTTACGTTTACGCCTGTCATGACCCAATTGTTGCAGACGGTCTGACCAAAGCGATTGAAGAATTTTTCGCTCATCCAGACCCGACTGCTGCATTAAAACAGGCGGGGGCTTTTACTACCAAGAAGCCACGGGTGTTGGTCAAAAAATGAAAGCGATCGCACTCATTAGTCTAGGGCGAACGCTTGGTTGCAATTGCATCTGTGATCGGTGCTGGGTTCATCGTATCAGTTTTCGCTTCATCACTCGAAATCTCAAGCAGGTTTTTAGATTTTCATCCATCAAAAATAAGGACAAACTCTCATGCAACAACTTACACTTTTCTCTGAATCTACCCCAGTTTTACCAGTCACTTACTACCCCGATTTCTTAAGCCAAGAACTTGCAAACGAACTCTACCAACACTGTCTACAACTGGAGTGGCAGCAAAATCAAATCAGAATCGCTGGTAAAACAATGCCCGTCCCCCGCCTAGAGTGCATTTACGGTGATGCTGGATGTGATTACCTTTACTCAAAGTGCGTGTTTTTAAAACCTCTGACTTGGACAGATAATCTGGCTAACTTGCGGGACAGAATCACTGCGCTGACTGGCTACAAGTTTCGCATTGTTATTGGAAATCAATACCGCAGTGGCCAGGATTCGATTGGTTGGCATTCCGACAATGAACCATCAATGGGATCTAACCCTGCAATCGTATCAGTCAGCTTGGGGTCATGTCGCAAATTCCAGATCAAACCTATCGGCGGTAGACCAACAGATTTCTGGCTGGAACACGGGAGCTTGCAAGTGAAGCACCCTGGCTGTCAGTCCACACATCTTCACCAAGTTCCCAAAACCAACAAAGTGGTTAGCACACGTATCAATCTCACATTCAGACCACACACAGCCGGGAAAAGATAACGCTGTAGCTGGCTGTTGAGGATTTCATAGCCAGCATAAGCATCGCAAGAAGTTTGAACTGGCGGCACAGACTCAAGTGCCGCACCCTGCACCATGCGTCAAAAAAAAACAGAGAGAATATGCGTATAATCGAATCTGATTCTCAAGCAAAACATTTACAGGAATGGCTGGGCAGTGGAGTTGACGAAGAAATCTTTCACCTGAACGTGAAATCACTCTTTGGGACTTTACCCTACGAATATCTGCTTTATAGTCCCAAAATCTCCCGTCGCAATGATGGACGACTGCGTGATCGCGATTTGAAGAAATACCAGCACATTGAACTAGGCGGCTGGTGGTGCAATGGCGTTGACCCCCTCAACAACTATGTCCTGATGATGTGGGGCTGTTTCAAACCCGACCACCCCAGACGCGACCGCCAGAAAGTTCACAAATTCATCAAGTATGAACACCCATTCAGAGAAGAGACACGCGCTTTCTTCCTCTTAGTGCCGAATCGCATTTGGGTAAAAGTCTCCAATCGTAGCGGTATTCCCATTACTGAAGAAGACCTACAGCACCCTGGTGGCTTCTGGCACTGGGTTTGGCGGCACAATGTACCAGTGACAATTGTAGAAGGTGTCAAGAAAGCGGGGGCGTTATTGACTGCTGGTTATGCAACGATCGCTATCCCCGGTGTCAACGCTGGATACCGCACACCTACTGATGAGTACGGTACAACTAATGGCAAACCATACCTCATCCCAGACTTAAAGCATTTTGCAACACAGGGGAGACAGGTTAACATCTGCTTTGACCAGGACAATAAACCTGAGACAGTTCAGCGAGTCAGAACCGCTATCAGTCGTATGGGAAGGCTGCTGGTAAACGAAGGGTGTTCGCTGCGAGTGATTGATTTACCGTTAGGGGCAGAAAAAGGGGTTGATGATTTTATCGTCGCCAAGGGTCAGCCAGCATTTGATGCACTCTACAACACTGCCGTTACACTGGAGTTGTGGGAGATTAAGCTGTTTACCTTGTTGACTTATCCTCCAGTGATCGCACTCAATCAAAGATTCTTGGGCCAGCTTCTCGTCCCCGAAGGTGAAAAGCTGATTATCCTCAAGGCTCCCAAAGGTACTGGCAAAACCGAATGGCTGGCAACTGAGGTGGCGAAAGCACACGACCAAGAGAGACGAGTATTAATTATCACCCATCGTATCCAGCTAGGTGAGGCATTGTGCAATCGCTTCGGAGTTAACTATGTTACCGAAGTCCGCACGAATGAAACAGGCACATTGTTGGGATATGGCGTGTGTGTGGATTCGTTGCATCAGGAAAGTCAGGCGCGATTCAACCCGAACGACTGGGCGAATGATGTGATTATTATTGATGAGTGTGACCAAGTTTTTTGGCATTTACTTAACTCTGGTACGGAAGTGCAAAAACGTCGGGTATCTGTCCTCAAAAACCTCAAACAACTGGTACAGAATGTTTTGGGCAGCAGTCAGGGAAAGATTTATCTGTCTAGTGCGGATGTCTCAGATACTGATGTGAAGTATATTTTATCACTCGCTGGAGAATATCGAGTTAACCCGTTCGTCATCGTCAACAACTATCGGCACGTAGCTGGAAACTGTTACAACTACTCTGGCAGTAACCCGAAAAATCTCATCGCTGCACTGGACAAAGCAATTGCCAAAGGTGGGCATCATTTACTCTGTTGCTCTGCTCAAAAGGCTAAGTCTAAATGGGGAACCCAGGCACTTGAAGAACGGTTTCGCCGCAAATTTCCACACCTGCGAATCCTGAGAATTGACAGCGAATCTGTTGCTGATCCATCTCATGCGGCTTTCGGTTGTATCGCTCACCTCAATGAGATTTTGACCCAGTACGATTTGGTTATCGCATCTCCAAGTTTAGAAACTGGAGTCAGCATCGATATTCGAGGACATTTTGATGGTGTTTGGGGAATTTTTCAGGGAGTGCAGCCGGTTAACTCCGTGCGTCAGATGTTGGCAAGGGTTAGGGAAACTGTTGACCGTCACATTTGGGTGAGAGAGTGGGGGATGTCGGTTGTGGGCAATGGCTCTACATCCATCGGAGGATTGTTGAGAAGTCAACACGTCGCCACACAAGCGAACATTGCGCTGTTATCGGCGGCCGACAATGACGACTACAGCTTTGTTGACCAGAATTTTCAGCCCGAATCTTTGCAAACTTGGGGGAAACGTGGTTCTGTAATCAATGTAGAAATGCGGCGTTATAGAGAATCTGTACTTACAGGATTAGTCGAGGATGGGTACACCGTTATTGACGCGGAAGATGCTGATGATGAAGAAAGTGGGGCAGTAATCGAGTCGGTTAAAGCCGCGTCTGTTGAATTGTATGCTGCGGAGTGTCAGGCGATCGCGGATTCTGTTGAACTCTCTGGGGCTGAACTCAAGAAGCTGCAAGACAAAAGAGCGAAAACTAAAACTGAACGACATCAGCAACGCAAGGCTGAATTATCCCGTCGCTACGAAATTGACGTGACCCCTGAGCTTGTAGAGAAAGATGACGATGGGTGGTATCCTCAGTTGCGGATGCACTACTATTTGACACTGGGGCGGGAATTTCTGACCAACCGTGATACGAAACGGGCAGCAGCGCAGTTAGAAGCAGGGGAGAATTCGGTTTGGAAACCAGATTTTAACAAGGGGCAGTTATTACCTGCTGTGTTGTTACTCGAAAATCTTCAGATGTTGCAGTTTCTTACACCAGACGTTCAGTTGCGGGGGTCTGATGAAAAGATGCTGGAGTTTAAGGCACTGGCTGTAACGCATCGGCACGTTAAGTAGGTGGGTGGAATTAATTATAAGATAGAAAGACTGCTAAATTAGCCTATTATGCCTGCGCCTTTACGCATCATTCTCACGCCAGAAGAAAACCGAACCTTAACTGAACTGCGACTAGCTCAGTATCTTCCCCAAAGAACCCGTGACCGAGCGCATATGTTGCGCCTGAACGCTCAGGGATGGAACGTAGCAGCGATTGCTAAGATGTTCGAGTGTCATGCTCATACGGTGAGAGCGACTCTGAGGCGATGGGAAAAAGGAGGATTAGGAGGACTGTGGGAAGCTCCGGGAAGGGGAGCAAAACCAAAGTGGCAAGCTTCAGACCTGGATTACCTAACGAAGTGTTTGGAGGAAGAACCCCGGACTTACAATAGTATGCAGTTAGCGAAGAAGTTGCAACAAGAGCGGTTAGTGGATTTGAGTAGTGACCGATTGAGACGATTACTCAAAAAAAAACTATCGTTGGAAACGAACCCGAAGCAGCCATCGTCGCAAACAAGACCCGGTAAAAAAGGCAATTAAGCAAGCAGACTTGGATACCTTAAAGCTAGCCGCACAACAGGGGCATATTCAACTCAAGTATCTCGATGAAGCCGGATTTTGCCTCTGGAGTCCAGTCAGCTACACCTATAGTCGGATTGGAGAGCAGAAACGGATAGAGCAAACCCGAAATCGCTATGGTAACCGGATTAGTATTTTAGGCTTGTGGCAACCAGGCGAACAGTTCGATTATGCCCTGGCTCAAGGCGGATTCGATGGACAAAGCTACATTCAGGTCATGGATTGGATGGCTCGCATTGCCTCACAAACTTTAGAGCAAACTGGTCGTTTCACTGTGGTTGTTCAGGACAATGGTTCCCTCCATACCAGTCTTTTGGTACGTCAACAGTGGCCACGTTGGCAGGAGCAAGGTCTATTCGTCTTCTTTTTGCCTCCTTATTGTTCTCAGATGAATCCAATTGAAACCCAGTGGCATCAGCTCAAAACTCATGAAATTGCCGGACAGATGTTTGATAATGAGTACGATTTAGCCATTGCTGTCATGGATGGCATGAAAACTCGTAGCGAAGCAGGTGAATACACACTAGAGCGTTTTCTATTTAATTGTACCTAGCTACTTATAGCGATCGCTTCTGGTGTTTCTCCATCCTGCGGTTTAATCATCGGGATGAACGGGGGGATAATTGTGGGTTCTATTTCTGGCTCTCCCTTACTAGCAGTGGCCCAGCAGCTGATTGATATCAGATGTTCTACTTAATCAGAGGCATATCAAGCAACATCAATAGTCTTTGAGGTGCTATAGACAATTATTCAAGGGAGTTTTTACAGGCTCGATTAAATACCAACCGCACACGACCAATTGTTCAACACAAAAGGAACTCTTGCTCGACAGTCGGGTAAAAACGCTAACGGTAGGCTTTTTGATGCCTGAGATTTTCCCACGTTTTATGTAAAGCCGTGCTTCTAGTACGGGGTTTAAGACCTAATAATTTCGATGAATAAAATGTTTTTTAGTTCAAATGACTGGCAAAGCATAACTTTTCGCCTCGCCGTAGCACTTTTAGTTGGTGGTGTAATTGGTATTAACCGTCAGAGCAACGGTAGACCTGCTAGCTTACGCACTTTTATAGTAGTCAGTTTAAGCGCTGCTTTATTTGCGATGATTCCTTTACAAATAGGAGGTGATGATAGTTTTGTTGATAGTGCAATCGCCCGTTCTACTGCTCTTAATGCAATTGCTCGTATAGTCCAAGGAGTAGCAACAGGCGTGGGTTTCTTAGGAACTGGAATCATTTTACGAGAACAAAAATCTGAATTTAGTCGCCAAGAAGTCAAAGGGGTGACTACTGCTGCAACTATTTGGCTTGTAGGAGGATTAGGAGCCGCAGCTGGCTGTGGTTTATGGCAAATGAGTTTGGTTGCTTGCTCCCTGGCACTACTAGTTCTGACTAAATTTAAGAAACTCAAAAAGTCTAATTTGATTTTCTTCAATAACAAATCAAAAGAAATAGAAAATGCTCAAGCACAAAAGTAGTTAAAATTACAAAAACTTTTCACGAAAATCCTTAAAAACTTGAAAATCACTTTCATAGCCCGTACCGCCCTTGCCTTGGAGTTCAGGATTGTCAAGAGTTAAAATTTGGCGGACTTAAGCAATTTGCTAGATGTTTGAGACTTGAGTGTTGTCAAGCCCAGAATTCGGGTTGAATCAGGTCGCTGGCGAGTGCTATTAAACTAGCAAAATCAATCCGGCTCAAGAGTATCCACAATCGAACTTGGGCGCGGCAACGGTCGATACCTGTTAATCTGATGATGCGCCACAGAGTTATAAGCAGCGGCAACCAAGGATAGGTCAAACGAATGATATGCCAAAAAAGCTTGCGGGACATCTCTATTCAACTTGCAATCAAACCGATCTCAAGGCAAATTCACAGAAGTTAACTGGTTGCACATTTAATTCTGCACGCAATACTACCACAGGCTTTTCCCAGAAATGTTCCCATTTTTGAGCAATCAAGGGTTTAGCTTTGTTGCCCATGCTCCATCCTTGTGAGATCGCCATCAGCAAAAAAGAGAGAAATTGCGGTCGCCACAGACTTACAGAAATTAGTGCGTTGGCAATCAACAAGCTTGCTAACGGTAGTTGAAGTTGTGCCAAATAAAAAGCTTGTAAGCCAATTTCTCCAATTTCACTTGTATCAAATCCGGTTATGATGTGCCAAATATCATGGGTCTGCCGCCAGCGATTTTCTATGTAACTGCTATCAGAATTGCTCTTTATTTCTGGCTCTAGCGTTTTAAAGCTTAACTGTTTCATGTGGCTAGCATAGGTGTAGCCCAAGGAATCTGGAGGATATTGTAGTAAAGCTTCTAAATCATGTGTAGGAGCAATATAGCGTTCTGCCAAGATATCTGCTACTTCTGGAATTGTTTTCATACTTGCAACCGCTAGTTGAAAAGCACGACTATCGAGTAGACTATTGCTCAATTCCCAAACAGGTTTTAGATTACCCTTTTCATCTAACAAAAGCATGACGAAAGCTTTTATCCCTTTGAGTGTCTGAACAATGGATGGCATGATATGACCTGTTAATTATCAAATTTACCACAAACATGAACAATGCTCATTTTTAATATATGAACATTGTTCATGTTTGTCAATGATAATCTTGAAGGATGACAAAAGAACTTCACAAAGCCTCAACCATGCGACGCCAACCCAAGCAGGCACGTAGCCAAGAACGAGTTCATCACATTTTGGATGTGGCGGAGCAGCTTTTTATCGAATTTGGTTATGAGCAAACCACTACAAGAGCCATCGCCACACGTGCAGCCATTCCAGTTGGCTCGTTATACCAATTTTTTCCAGACAAAGAGGCACTTGTCCGGGCGCTTGCCGATCGCTATTTTGAACAGGAATATCAAATTTTTGTACAACTTCATGCAGAGCTGGCAAAGGCTGATATTGCTACTTATGTTGAGCGCATGGTAAATGCGTTTGAAGATTTTGCACAGCAGCATCCTGGTTATCGAGCAGTATTAGGACAGTTAATCGACTTGATGACCCTTACTGATGCCAGTAAGTTTAACGAATATGACCAACAGATATTAGTTGAACTAGCTGATTTCTTTTCACGGAGAAATCCTCAACTCGATGCCACTCAATCTCGACTAATTGCCACAACCGTAGTTAAAGTCTCTAATGAACTACTGTGGCTTTCATTCACGCGTGAGCCACTTGAGCGCAAACAACTAGTGAAGGAAACCAAAACCTTAATTACTGCTTATTTGCAAACATATCAAATTTAACTATCTTGAATATCTTCGATACTTGCTCCCGCCTTTGTGATAGACGTTTCTACCTCTATGAAGCCCAAAAGTTCTTCTTCAAACGCAGTCAAATACGACCGCTTCAACTCCCCAAGTACTTCAACATAGCAGAATGGCACTAAGAAAAGCCGAAAGACTTATGAGTTAAGCGGTTTACAATTGTTTGCGTAATTCATGCCGAGGTTTAGTCATTACAGCGCTTCCGGCTATTATGCAATATAGTTTTCTCCTTGCCCCTATCCTAAGCTAATCGGCACTTAAGTTGCATAATAAGAAAATGAAGCCATTTCAAAGCAACGATGCCGCCCCCAGCCAAAAACTTTTTAACGCCAGAACAAGTAAG
>NZ_JACJQM010000111.1:0-15456 GCF_014696655.1 Nostoc sp. FACHB-888
ACACGATTATCATTCTTATTTAAATGTTTTGAGTATTTTAACTGATTGACAAAAGACACTTTGTCCTAACCTCTCACCGATGTTCAGAGATTTTGGCTTACTGCCAGAAGATTGTAGAGAGAAAAATAGAAAATAATATTTCTAGCTTACATCCACTCCCAGATATTCAAGAATTGATGCCAAAATCAATGCAGGGTAAAATCGCATTAATAAAAAGCATTTTATTTCTGTTGCGTTTCCAGTTAAAACTGAGTTTACATCGTTCTAAATCTTTAAAATCTGAGAAGTACGTTCCTATAGAATTACGTCGTTGTAACATGATTCAAAGGAAGTTTAATAAAGAAATTACTACAGAATTGGTAGAAAGGTGTCGGAAGGAAAGTACAACGGTACATGGTGCTTTATGTGCAGCAATGATGTTGGCAGTGGCTAGAAGAATCAGAAGTAAAAATGAAGAAATTTTACCCCTTAGTTGCAACTCTCCTGTTGATTTAAGAAAACATTTCAAGCCAGAAGTGACTAAAGAAAACTTAGGTATGTTATTTTCGGCTCTTACTACATTACATAAGCTAGACATAAATACAACTCTTTGGGATTTAGCGCGAGATGTCAGAGAACAGATAAAAAGGAATTTAGATAATGAGAATCTTTTTAGTATAGTATTAATGTCTAAAAAAATTTATAAAACATTTTTATCTCATCCAAATAAAACACCCGTGACACTGAATGTTAGTAATATTGGTCGAATAGATATTCCCAGCAATTATGGTTTATTCCAACTTGAAGAGATTAGTTTTGTGTTTACTCAAGCAATATTTGGTGGTGTTTTTGGTACTGCAATTACAACATTCCAAGGCATGATGATTTTAAACTTCATGTTCTCTGAACCTTCGATTAGTAAAGAAACAATCGAAAGTTTAGTTAACGATACAATCTTTTGTATTATCAATGCTTGTAACAAAGAAAATATGCTTGATTTTACTGGAGCTAGTTAACCTCCATTATCGTAACTAAAGTATCATCCTTGATTTAGTAATAAAAATGTAAGGATTCAGGTCAAGAGGTATTGATAAATGTGACATCTGAAACGGAATATCACAATTATGGGAAAAGACCTGCTTGTGAAATTAGAGTGTGAAACCCAGCTCCTATTAGCTCCGGAATAACTGGTAGACGTAATTGTTGAGCAGCCGATCGCCATAGAGAAACTTAACTCCAGAATTTTAGAACTAGAAGAAAAATTTGCCGAACATTCATAGCGGATTGCACCACACATACAACCGCCAGTAAAAGGTGTTTTCACGTTCTGACTTCTGTCTATCTAGTAGAATATACCAATGAGAACACCCCGTTCGGGTCGGTTTCTTTTCGCTCAAAGATCATTCCAGCTTTTTCAAGCACTCGTTGTGACGCTAAATTTTCTGGATAGATTGTGGCAAAAATCTGCGCTAGTCCACACTGTGTCAGCCCATAGTCAAGCAAGGCTGGAACCAGCTCACTGGCTAAACCCTGCCCCCACCAATGCGGCTCAAAACTGTAAATAATCTCCGGGATTGGGGGGTTAGTCCGTTCTGGATCGTACACAATTCCGCAACACCCGACAAATTCATTTGTGCTCTTCTCCACCACTGCCGAAGCCCCGAAACCTTTGGTTTGATAGTTACACAGCGAAACTTCAATCCATTTAACACACTGTTCATAAGTCAGGGGCTGCCCATCACCCATCCACTGCGCTACCTTAGGATTACTATGTAGCCGAAACAGTGCAGCTGAATCCTCTGGCAAAAAGTGACGGACGAACAGACGTGGCGTTTTTAAGAATTTCAAAACTACCTCTAGATATTTTATTCAGTTATGAAGCATTAAATTATGGCTGCGGAAATGTTGTACTAAAAACGATAGTACACAGATAGTTTGATTGTCAATTATTCTGGTAGGTGCGAATACTCTTGTTTGAGGTGGGGATAACCATTTGAGTAATATATTGTAACATTTTTACCTGTGAGTCCGGCGTATGCTTTCCTCTAGCAAAAGGTACAGGGTGAGCGGTTAGGAGTATGTCAATGCACTTTTGCTTTGAACCAATGAAAAAGCTGAGGCAGAAAAACTTACTCGCTGGCATTATCAGCCACCGTACCAAATGTATAATACTACATCTGATGAAACACTAATTGGGTCGTTTATAAACCCTGAAAACGCTTACTATATTGAAAGGTTAACCAAAATATAGTCAGCAATTCCTAAACGAGATATTTGGAGATGATACTGATTACCTTGAGCTATCAAAATCGATTTGTACCCTGCACTATGTTCAACTTCTACTCACTAAGATTATCGCAAATAAACTAACAATTTGGTAAATCTATATTTTTAGTCTATCTAATTTGCTCTTTATGAAGTAAAATCGCATCAACTCAACCCAAAACATCTTTACTACTTTTAGAATTGAGATTCTCGGTATTTTAACTTTAAAAGCTTATGGCATAATGAGCAATATTCCCCCGGGAGAAAAATTATTGTTGAGGTAGATTGAATGCCTGTTATCTACGAGCTTAGAGATTATCAACATCAGTGGATAAAAGATATTTGGAATTCTTGGGAAAAAGGTAATAGGCGGGTGCTTGGACAACTCCCGACAGCCGCCGGAAAAATGGTGTGTTTTGCACATATTTCCCATAAATTTTTTGAGCAAGGGAAGCAAGTTTTAGTCATTGCCCATCGGATTGAGTTGATATCTCAAGCTGCTGAAAAGTTAGAGCAAATTATCGGTGAACCAGTTGGAATTATCAAAGCACGTGTTCTGGCTAATCCTGAACGGAGAATCCAAGTTGCTAGCGTTCAAACGTTGAGTAGACGAGAAGTATTAGAGTTGCCAATGAACATTGGACTTTTGATATTAGATGAGGCGCATCATGCAACTGCTTTATCTTATCGGCGACTAATTGAACATTATGAAAGCGCCCAGATATTAGGTGTAACTGCCACTCCTCAGAGAATTGACGGTCAAGGTTTTGTTGATTTATTTGATGATTTGGTTATTGGCATTGACACGGCTTACTTAATTCAAGCTGGGTATTTAAGTAACTTTCGATTATTTGCAACGAATCAAACTATTTCTACTCTTGGAGTTGCAAAATCTCGTGGGGATTTTAGAGCTAAAGATTTAGCAGTTGCCGTTACTAGTCAGATTGGGGTTAGTGAAATCCTTGAGAATTACTTTAAATATGCACGAAATCTTCGTACAGTTATTTTCGCTTGTAGCTTAGAACATTCTCGTGCCCTGGCGGCGGAATTTTCTCGTAATTATATTAGTGCCGAACATTTGGATGGGAAAACTCCCCCACAAGAGAGATTAGAAATATTGCAGCGTTTTCGCAATGGCACTACCCAAGTAATTACTAATTACGAAATCTTAACTGAGGGCTTTGATTGCCCTAATATTGAGTGCGTTTACTGTGTCCGTCCAACTGAAAGCTCTACTATGTGGCTGCAAATGCTGGGGCGGGTTCTAAGAACTTACGCTTTAAAACCAACTGCGGTGATTATTGACATTACCGATAATTGGAAAAAACATGGGCTTCCTGATGAACCACGCAAATGGAGTTTATTGCCTAAAACTATATCAGAAATACAAAACAAAGGCTTAATTCAATGTGAGCATTGTACCCATATTTTTAAACCACTAACTGATGAATTAGCTATTGAAGCCGAAGTTGACGAGGATGGAGTGCTAATTCAACATCACCAAGCTATTTGTCCAAGCTGTGGTGAAACGATTGATTTTATTACTAAAGAAAATTCTGCAAAGCCAAATTTTAGCAGAATTCGACTTAGGCAGGGTTTTAGCCTTGAGCTTGCAGAAATTGACCTTTCTGTTTCTACTTACAGATTAGACTTAGTTACTGATACGATCCGAAGGCAAGGTTTACGGGGTGCGAGTCCCACTAAAATTTATAGCGCCATTTTCATCGCTTTTATTGAAAATATTACTAGATTTACTCTTGGTGATTGGCGCGAAATCGTTAAAATGGTTGAGCCATCCCAATCAGCAATTACCAAAAAAGCATGGGAACTGTACAAGGAAGCTTTTGAACGACATAAGAACCGCATCTTGGCTATGTCTTTTGTTGAACAGAAAAAGCTAAAACAACAAGGCAGTAGCAATGTGGCGACTAATGTAACGACAATAGAAGCCCTTGGGCAGTTAGAGAATAGTATATTCTGGGAACCAAAACCACAGGAAAAGTCATCTAAGTTCAAAAAGAATTTAGGCGATAATTATTTTCGAGTGAAGTACAAATCACAATGGAAAGAATCTTTAACTTACTGTTCAATGCTAACAGGTGATTTTTTAAATATAAATGCTGGATTGTTCCATGTGGAAGTTAAAGATGTATATGTAAATATCTGTATTGAGGTTAGAGAACTTCCTGGGCTAAAATCCAAACTAACAGAGATTTGTGATGCCGCAGAGATTGAATATGCCTTTACTCAAGGGTTTGGGAAGCTTGCTAAGATCATGTTCCGGTTAAGTTGATTCTCAATATTAGGTCATAATTGAATGGCACACTTTAAAAAAGCGCTAACCCTTGTTATTACTGGTTTTTGGGTCTGGGGTTACAGGTTCGGCTGTAAAAAATCAAGAAGAATTTGTCGGCGTTTCACACTCGTTTGTTGAAAACTATTTTGATTCATGCTGTGCTGTGTGAAAAGCCATCTGCCAGAAATTATGTTCAAATTTTGCTACTCTTAAAAAAGATTCTTCAGCTTGTTTTTGAATATCTTCCTGTGCCGTTTCTAAAACCTCATCAGCTTGCTGTGACAAAAGTTTTACATATTTTGTAAAATCAGTATTTCCCCATCTTTGTGCAAATTCATTGTAAGGTGCAGGCATCTTACCTGGTAGTTGCCAACCTTGATTATAGGCTAATTCAATAGCCCAAAATGCAGTTGCTTGTACAGGATAAGGCTTGTCTGCAAGACTCTCTATATATTCACAGTATTCTCTACAGGTTGATTGTTTTTTTATATTAAGATTCAGTTGTCGTTGGGTAGCTTTTTCTTGAAACCAATTGAGTTCGTCTTTAAGAGCTGCCAGTCCTCCAAGTATCACATCAAAATGTTCTGGAGGTGCGCTGGCTAATACTCGCCCTACCATCCGCGTAAATTCCACAACAAACAGATAATCTTGCATCAACCATGTATTGAATTGCTGGGGTTGAATTATACCTAATTGACACTGTTCTAGAAAGGGATGCACAGTTGCTTCTTGCCAATCTTGAGCGTGATTTTCTAAAAGAAGTTTGCAGGTAATAGTCATTTTGGCTCAATAGGTATTTCGGGGAGATGGAATGGAGAAGAGTAGACTGGTAAGATCCTAACGATTCTATCTCCTACTGAGGTGACATCTAGTAGTCTGGAAATCCATTTAATTGAATCTTGTCAAAAATTTAGCCAGGAGAAACAAGATTGAAATCTTCTACACTTGAGTTCAAACCTATCAACCTAGAACGGGATCAAGATTTATGCGTTCAGTTCAGAGCAGACTCTTTCATTTGCAGCTTTGGTTCAGCCGCTCGGTTTTATAAAGAGGATGGAAGCGGATCTGGAGAATATTTGCAGTGGCTCAGACAGCGAATGGCAGAAATCCCGAACAGTTGTGTACACGTTTGGAAAGAAGAGCAAATCATTGGGCAAATTGAGATGATGCGTTGTCAACACGATTCAAGCGTTGGCTACGTCAATCTGTTTTACCTGACTCCAGAGTTTCGAGGTCACGGTTTTGGTCAGCAGTTAGATCAACACGCAGCCCATTTTTTCAAGCGTCTGGGTTGTCACTCAGCCCGCTTGAACGTCAGTCCTACGAATCGAGTGGCAATGAGATTTTATCTCAATCACGGATGGGTTGATTTAGGACAACGAGAAGATCATCCTGAAGTTCACTATCTTGAAAAGAAATATTGAGCAAACGTACAGTAGCATTTCAGTGGCGCTCCTAATTTAGGCTACATTCCACTAGTGGACTAATACGTAGGATTGATGGCGAAGAACTTGAATGGGCATTTAGACTGCATATTTCCTTGCCTGTGTTCAAATTCCAGATTTTGATAGAGGCTAGAAGTTTATTTGGCAGTGGGATTTGAGTCTGAATCAAAGTTTTGGGAGAAACTGCCTTTTTGAGACTAATTCTTGACCACCAAGTTGCATTCCTGTATTGATCTATGGATTAACTTGCCTGGGGCGACAGCAGGTCAGCTTTTACGTTCTTTGCGCGATAAAGCAAATTAATGGTGGTATTTCCTTGACTATCCTGAAATCCCCCCTGATAACAATCAGGCTGAACGAGAGTCCTTCGGACACGCTTCGCGAACGCTGCGTTTAGCTGTCACAAAACGTAAAGTTAGTGGTGGTTCCCGTTCAATGGAGCGGTTTCAACACACTGCCAATTTGTTGACTGTGGTGCAAACCTGTCGTCGTCAAGGTAGGTCTGTTATTGATTTTTTTGCACAAGCTCTACTGGCTAATTCCAATAATTATCTGTCTCGCCCATCCCTACTTCCTAAATATTAGACCTGAATCCTTACCACACCTCTCCTGTCAAATATAAATTTCATGATTGGGATAGCAATTAAAATAATAGTTGTGTAGTTGTCTGTTTGATGAAACCGATTGTGCGCTCACCTTTATGCTTAAGAAAAACTTTCGACAGTGAGCGAATGCTCTTGACACCTAATCAATTCTTGTCTATTATAAGAGCAAAGCGAGAAAGTCGTCGTTTGTAGCAAAGCTGTTATTAGGCGACAAAAAAATATTAATATTCTGAAAAATCTTCTCCGAAGGGCTTGAGTAATCGGAGATATTTTGCTATCAATATATCAAGTATTAAAGGTTTAAGTGTAGATATGACCGACGACTTTCTCGTTGCTCGTTGGTTCAGTTTCGCTTCTTACCTCTAGTGCCAAATAGGTCGTTTTAGGAGGAAAGTCAGCGTATAGTTGATGACTAGCCTGCATAAGTAAGCAAGGCTTTGATTATTGCTATACCCGGTTTTGGGATTTGACCGCAGTTTCTACATAAAGACACTGCAACTTTAGTAATTTCTGTTGTCACTTCTTAATTGGTCGTTGATGGTGGGAGTTAAAGTCTGTAAGTCCTGGACTGTAAAACTAGTGCAGCGTCTAACCTGGCTGCCGCGCACTTACCCAGACGTGCCACCAAACTTAGTAATGGAAATCTAGCCTGAGTTCAAACGCCTCTTTCTGAAATAGAATCCCGGTTTAATCTTATCTGCAATGAAAAACCACACTGGTGTTCTGATAGTTCTAGGCCAAGGCAGTGTCTTTACCGTTGTCTATTGGTCGTAAAACCATAGCCAAATCTCCTTTTGAACAAACCCCTTCTCTGCCAGGGGTTACGCAAACGGGGCGGGGTATGGGGTTGCAGGTTCGGGTGTAGGGACAATACGGTTCGGTTAACAAAGTTATTGTTGAGGCGAGCAGTTCTTGAGCAGGCAAAGAACAGAAGTAGGGAAAGAGAACTTGCTACTCTCTTTCCTCCCCTGCACAAGAACTGCCTCAAAAGCTTATCCGAACCGTATTGGAGGCGATGAAATACAGCGTCATTAGGGAGTCCAATAAATAAATCAGCCCAGCCGTCGCTTTCGCCCTCAAGGCGAAAGCGCCTAGATATCTCGGTTTTGCCAAAAATATTATTGATACGGCTGGGCTGATTTATTCTTGGCAAGTGCCTTATTTGAAACCCCATAATTAAATAATGGGGTTCCCCACGCCCTACACCCTGTTCATTAACGCCTAAGAAACCCAAAAATACTCAATTATCAACAGCGAATAGCCTTAGAACATCTGCATAGTAGCTAGAAAAATTACTTCCTTGAAAGCCGTCCTTTTTGTAATAATTTCGGAGTTTTCGATGTTGACTAGTCATAACTTATCAAAAGCAATCGATGACCTTGTACAATCTGCATTCACTCCAAATGAACCTGGAGTGGCTGTTATCGTCACCCAAGCTGGTGAGGTTATCCATCGCAAAGGGTATGGAATAGCAAACTTAGAACTTGGAGTGACAATTGAGCCAGACATGGTTTTCCGTCTCGGCTCAATCTCAAAACAGTTCACAGCAGTCGCTGTGCTGATGCTGATGGAACAAGGTAAGCTCGATCTTGATGACCCAATTACTAAGTTTTTGCCCAACTACCCAACTCATGACTACTTAATAACAATAGAACATTTGTTAACTCATACTAATGGCATACAAAACTACACAGCGATGCCTCAGATGCACTCTTTACAGAGGAAAGATTTTACCGTTGAAGAGTTAATTGACTTTTTCAAATATCAGCCTATGCAGTTTGCACCGGGGAAGCGTTGGTTTTATACCAACTCTGGATACTTTCTTCTTGGGGCGATTATTGAAACAATATCAGGGCTGACTTATGAGCAATTTGTTCAACAAAACATCTTTGATACGTTGGAAATGAAACAGTCTTGCTATGATATGCCACAACGTATTATTCCTCGACGCGCTTGTGGCTATCAAAAAGGAACTGACGGTTATCTCAATGCAGAATATATGAGTATGACAATACCTTATGCTGCGGGTTCATTGGCTTCAACTGTGGATGACTTAGCAAAATGGGATGCAGCACTTTACACAGCTAAATTAGTTTCACAGGAAACGCTTAGACGAGCATTTACGACAACAAGATTAGTTAATTGTAATTATGGCTATGGTTGGTTTATTACCAATTATCAGGGACATCAAATAGTGGAACACGATGGCGGAATCGACGGATTCGCGGCTCACGCTATTCGGATGCCAAACGAGCGTATTTTTGTCGCGGTACTCTCAAATAATCAGCACAAAGAGCGTCTACTTGAACCCCTGATAGTAAAGATTGCTACACATACTATTGGAAAACCCTATCAAGAGCCACCAACAATCCAGGTTAGTTCAGAACTTCTTGCTTCTTATGAGGGTGTATACCGATTTCATGACGGCGCTGAAATTACTGTTACCTGCCAGAACAATATCCTGTTCTCCCGAAACGAGGGTTGTCCTCCATTGGAGTATTTCCCAGTTTCTCCAACTGAATTTGTCTTCAAATCAAATAGTTTCTACCAATATAGGTTCATAAGCAATGCCCAAGGTATGGTAACCGGAGTCGAATTACGGTATCGCTTAGATCCACCAGAAGTAGCAAATAAAATAGCCAATGCTGTACCAGAGTTAGTATAAAATACTTCTAATACATACGAGTGTTACGCTTGTAAAGATAAAACCTTTGCTAGGGATGGGTTTAGAGGTGTAGGCTGAATGTGTTTAAGACAATTAGACTTTAGTTGCGTCAAGGAGTTCAACATTTTCTTGATTCCCCAATACCTGCAACCCCACACTCCACACCCTCTCATCCAGTTATATCAAGGGTTTATGCTTAACAAGCGTGCCATTCGGGACTAAAAGTCTTTCCCCTATACCTCATCCGCTGTTCAGTAAAAACCTAGAACGGCAAAACTAACTGGAGAGGTGAGACTAAAGGCTTAATTACGTATGCGTCTTAGAAAATCAAACGAGTTTACTATGCTTCCAACCTACCTCTAGCAAGTTTTACCGCTCTAGATTATATCTCCCCCGTATTCATACTCCACCAAACTCAACAATTTCTCTTCCACAGCAGTAAGATAAGCACGCTTGGGCTTCTCCAATAACTGCAACAGATTTTTGACTGTCTCCAAAGAGTGAATCCGAATATATTCGCGTAAGCGTAGGCGTAGCCCGCCGCAGGCATCGCAAATCACCTGAGCGTTAAGGGTAATTATTACTAACCAATCAAGCAAGCTTTTTCGTCATAAATACGCTGTTTGGATCATCAATGTATTCTGCAAAGGGGACTCGGTACTCAAACCCATACCGTGTATACAAGGCTCGTGCTGAAGCGAATTCTGGAATTGCCCCTGTTTCTAAATTCAAGCAATCGTAACCACGTCGTTGGGCTTCTTTAATAATCTGTTCCAGAATCTTTGAGGCGACACCCCTACGTCGGTGAGCCTTGACGGTACGCATTGATTTGATTTCACCGCTTCTTGAATCTAGTTCTTTCAATGCCCCGCATCCAAGCAGTTCTTCGCCATCCCAAGCCGTCCAAAAAGTAATATCAGGCGAACGCAATGCCTCTATATCAAGAGCATGAACACTTTCTGGTGGGGTAATCTCATGCATATTTTTGAGATGTTCCCTCAGAAGGTCAGCAATATTTTTACCTGTCAAGTCATCTTCACGAATGTGCAATCGGCTCATTTCCTTCATTAACCCCATATTCCTGCTCAATCACACTCAACAACTTCTCCTCCACCGCAGTCAAATACGGTCGCTTTAATTTCCCCAAGTGCTCCAGCATATTATGGGCAGCTTCTTCTAGATTCTCATTGTCCCGTAGTTGATTAATGCGATCGCTAATCAACTGCATCTGCTGACATTCCGCAGGCAGATAGTTCAGTGGCTTGAGGTGGGCGATTCTTACAGTATATTCTCCATCCCAGGTTGTCACTGTGCAACTGAATTCTCCAACGTGGTTGACAATGCCCCAACACCCGCCCTTACCTCTGAGTTCTGGGTTGTCTTTTGCAAGAATTTGACAGACTTCGCCTAACTGGTAGGTGTTTGGTACTCTGGTTCGCTCAATAATGCGCTGCACCACATCCTTCACAATCCTACCACTTGGAACTTTACCACCTGCTGCCTCTACGGCCTGCTGCCATGCTTCTCTTTGTACTTCCGGCTCTAACGGAATCAAAGGTCGTAACTGATATTCGTTGATGGGTAAAACTTGTGTTTCGCTGGAATCTGGAGTAGATGTGTCCAAATCATTTTGAAAATGTGTCCTAATAGGACACATTTTCATGAGATTATCCACGACCACTGTACTTTCCATTAACCTATACGGATAACGCCGCTCAAAACCAAAACGCTCACGGCAGTATTCTTCAAAAGTTTTGTGCGTACTTCGGTACAGCTTTCTGTCTCGTAATTCCGTTAAGGCTTTACCCGCAAGGTAAAACGCTTTTTCTACTTGCCGTTCCAAATGCAAGCGATCGCTAATTTCCTGCTCGGTTAATTCGGGAATTTCAACAGCAGTAACGGTAATGGTTGCTGTAGCTGGGTCTTCTTCTTGAGCAAGATTATCTGGTGATGTGCTGTCAGTGGATGAAGAGACGGTGGATTTTTTGGGCTTTGAGGATGGTTTAGCCATGATTTCACCCTTCTCAAGGGTATTTGCTCAGACTGGCTCACAAAATTATGGCTGTAGTCAGGGCTACAAACGCTTAAGAGCGGTTAATTTCAGCTTCTACCGCCAGAACCTCAACTGAACCCCTAAGCGATCGCTTCTGTAGAGCCACTGAAAATAGTGCGGAAGTTAATGGCTTGAGGTCAAGCATCCTTTAACTCTCCATTATTCCTGGCACGCTCTAACTCTTCTTCGCAAAGGACTTCTATTAAATTTGACAGAGAACGCTTCCTAATCTTAGCTAGCCGTTCTAAGTCAGACTTTAATGCTTCGTCCAAATAAAGCGATATTCGCTTTTTGGCTGTAACCATCGACAACACCATAGCACTACTCCAAAACTATACTTCCTCCATTGTAGCACGAGGGTAACGCTACTTTGATTAAAAAAGATGTTGTGGTAGCGTTAAAATAGTGCTACTATGTGAATAAAGAAAGCGCTACCGACGGTCAATCTGAAGCGCTTTCTGTCCCTTTAGGAACTTATTCATTATGACTCACGCCTTTTACACAGCACAACAGCTGCAACTGAAATCGATTGCCCGTCTCAAGCAAATCTACAGCGAAATCGCCTGCACAGTCGAAGTAAGCGATAAACGCTGTAAGGATGCGTGGATTTCCGCCATTGTTAACTATCAGGCAAGCAAGATTCAGAAAGTCGCCCCCACTGCCCCCGACGAACAAGCCGCAGCCCAAGCCGAACTCGACCACTTCATCGCTGACCAAGCCCAAGCCATCGCTCCCGAACTCCTCACAATAGTCGAAATCTCGTTTGACCATCACGAATATTACGCTGATGACAAACTGGTAGCCAGCATCAGCCATGACGACAACCATTTAACGCAACGCTGGGTAGTCATGATCAACGATAAAGAATTATTTCGTGCCAACACTCTAATGCGTTGCGATCGCTTCATCTGCACTCACTACAAAGATGGCTCATTACCTGTGCAGGAAAAAGAAGCAACACCCCCCACGACCGAAAACCACATCATGGCGCATATCTTCAACGAGTGCCAGAATTACGGCTTTGAAATTCTCGATGATGGGATTTATACCCACGATACTGAAGACGGCAAACTATGCAAATTGGGTCAAGTCGGATGCACTAACGGTAACTGGTGGGTAATCCTGGGTTATTCAGGTCAACAGCAGTATTCTAACTCGGTCTATGATGCAGTGCGATCGCTGTCGATGGTGGATGTGTCTACTGATGGTAAATCCATTTTTGATGAATATTTTTTAGACCAACCCTTAGAACAGCTAACTGGCGATAAATTGCAGCGCCTGCTGGAAAAAGCGGAGTTAGTAACAGCGTAAGTCTTGGGCTTCGCCTGGGAAAAGGTTAAAGGTATTGGTTAAAAAGGTAAATTTCTTCATTCCTTTCCCCCTTACCCTTACCCCTTTTCCCTTTTCCCTAAAATACATTCCCTCCATTCATTAATCACAAATATGCAAGCCACAATATCAATCCCTCAACACTGGCCCTACCCTCGCTTTAACTTGGAACAGCGTACACAACAGGGCATCATCCTGGGACTTTATTACTATCCTTTGGGTACAGAGTTGGCTGAACAATTTGATGATGGTTGGCGCTATGTGCTGATGCCTAACAAAAATTCTGATGAAATATCTTACTTGCAAGAGAATCAAATTCAGCCGCTCACACCAGAAGAATTATTCTCAGAAATTACCGCAGAGATTAACTTTTACCAACAGCAAATAAGCATTCTCAACCGACAGTTAACTGTATTAACTCAAGGTGCAAACAATGGCTAAGTCTACAGACAACTTTGAGGGTAGAGCCAAGCACTTGCTGCGTTTACTTCAGCTTTGCGGTGGTTGTGTTCCATTGCATCGTTTGCAATTCCAATTCTCGGATTCAGTCATTCAAACTCTGCTGGATAAAGAACTGGTGCAAGTACAGAATACCGGACGCGGCTTTTTGTTGGAGATCGCCGAGGATTTTTAGGTTATTAATTCCAGGGGGAAAATCATGATTGACAACATTAACACACTTCAAACAAGCTGGTATCTCTCTCCACCTTGGCGTGGAACAATTCCACCTGTTGAGGTGAATTTACTGGAGAGAGTTTATCTGAGAACCACAAGAAGATTTGGCTACTGTTGCGGTATGCAATGGAAGCATGAGTGCTGGATTTATTCAATTGATTGCCGTGATGAAATACTGCACGCCACACAAAATCAAATCATCGGGACTGGAGAATTAGAAGCCATCAGTGTGCAAAAACCTGCCTTCGTTCTGGGCGAAAGAGTAATCCTCTGTTCTCACGATAAGGGAACAAAGCAACGGCTGATTCTGGGGATTGGACTGGTGAATAGTTCTTGGTTTTATGTCGTCGAATTGGTATCACCAACGTTAATTAAGACACTAACTATATCGAATCGTTTCTCACTGGTTGGTGAAAAAAGTTTGGTGCGCGTAAATGTCTAATTCTCTTTACTCAATAACGAAAATTTCTCACCCAATTAAAGTTATGTCACAAATCGAAGTAGCTCAAATTATTGAACAGATAAAGCAAGAAATCACTGTTGACTCTAATGGACAAGGTAAAGCCAGTATTCGGGCAACTGCAAGGCTGGCAGACGTACAAGATTCTTCGCTTCGTCGTGCGTTACTAAGTGCGGCACTGCAACCCTCTGCATTAGCCCAAAGTCTTATACAACAAGGGTTTACCCCTGCGGCACTGGAAACCTGGAATGAGGGAATACCTGATATGGGTGTTGCTGCCGTTATTGAATATTACGCTTTTGATGCTGGGCGGCACTGCAAGCAGCAAGCCAGACTTGTATGCAAAGCTTTTAACCGGATTGGTGTTCGCGCCTGGATGCAAGACATTATGGGCTGGACAAAACCCGCCACTCAACCACAAGAACAATCTTCCACACCAGCCCTCCCCCCAGTTGAACAACGATTGCATACTCTTGTCCTGGCAATGAAGACTTTAGCTGAGTTAACTGGTGGCAAACTCAACCCATACATGGAACAGCAATTCAAAGACTATGCCGGGAACCTTCTGGCAGAACACAACAGAAAATTGCTAACCCCTTCAGAAGAACGCTGGCTTGGCGTAGTCAACTTTGCAGAGAGCGAACTTGGAAAGAAAGTCCCCCTGAGCGGCGCTCACTATCGCGGACATCTTGGGACATGGGTTCGCACGTTTTACCCACAATTGGGCGATCGCCAAGAAACGCGATTGGTCAATGGCGTTCAACAGCCCATCTATGTCTACGCTTGTCACGAGCCGGCTGTTGCGGATGGGTTGACCAAAGCTATAGAAGAGTTCTTCGCTCATCCCAGTCCTAGTGCAGCGCTAAGGCAGGCGGGGGCTTTCGCTAGCAAGAAGGAAAAAGTATCAGTTTAATAACCATCAATCTTTAACTATTCAGCTGCCCGAATTCTGAGCGCTATTGGCTATTAAGCTGATACCGACCGGAGAACATAAACGTATTAAGAATTGTAACATCTGCTAACGACACAAACAATAATTCATCTGGATAGATAGGTTAATGACACGATTTCAAGACCCAAGAGCAGCAGAACTTGCCCAACAGATAGACCAAATAAACGTAACCGGTTGGGAAGGAGCCTGTGACATGGCACTACAACACGTAGCGAAAGGTGAATTATCCCCAGTAGAAACAGTATTGCGTTTCGATATGTTCCGAAAAAGAGCGCAAGATACACAGGGTAAACGACAAGCAATTTGGGCACAACAAGTAAGCCAAGGCATTAGCGGAATCGAATGGTACACCGTTGAGTACGGCGGTATGACTGTGGAGCTTCCCCGACTGTGTGAGGAGTTGATGCTCGTTCCTGGGGATAAGGAGATATTGATGCAGTCCAAGCCGGTGGCGCTCGACTTCCTTGCACATTGGAACCTCGCCTTCAAGCTGTGGCGTTATGACCGTGAAACTGACGAGCGCTGGCTTTCATCTCGGTGGAGTCAGTTTTACCAAGAGTGCTTACAACGGGAATGGTTGGAACTGTGGGCAGAAGATGAGGTTTACCAGATTCTCCTAAAAGATGGAACGTTTCAGGATAAGCCCACATTCGCCATCAACGCTTGCTGTTGCTGGGGTAATCCTTTAGCAGTCCACCGCACCACTGCATACTCTGATTCTGGCTCAAGCTG
>NZ_JACJQM010000112.1:0-15209 GCF_014696655.1 Nostoc sp. FACHB-888
AATTCGATGATTCAAAATCTGCTCGATGCTAGTCGGCTGCGGGCAGGTCAGAGCTTAAAGTTTGAATTTGAAGAATGCAATTTAGACAGCCTTGTTCAAGATGTAGTAGAGGACTTAAACTTTGCTTATGGAGATCGGTTTGTTGTAGTTTCTGATACTGCTATCGGGAGCAATTGCAGCCGTAAAGAGATACAACGGGTAATTGAAAACTTAGCTATTAATGCTGTGAAGTATGGTGCTGCTGATACACCAATTACACTCACGCTTGAACAAATTGAAACGCATATCAGCCTCACTATCCACAACGAAGGTAATCCGATTTCTTCAGAAGCTCAATCAATCTTATTTCAACAATTTCGTCGAACCATCTCTGCTGAGGATCAAACAGGATGGGGGTTAGGATTATTTTTAGCAAAGAGTATTATTGAGGCGCATCAGGGGACGATTGAAGTTGAAAGTGCCCAGGGCAAGGGAACAAGCTTTATCGTTAAGTTGCCTAAACTTCTCTATTAGAGGATGTTTTAAAAGCAGTCTTTGATGTTCGCACATTTGAAGCTGTTGATCCGTCCGTTTGCGTACATAGCCGATTCCACTTTTCCCGCTTTGACTTATTTTATTCTTTGAACACCCCCCATACTCTCCACTAAACACATAAAAGCCTTGTTGCTCGTCGATACCCAAGACGTTGGTATTTACGGTCAATCATTAAACGCATAATCAATCCTACACCTGCAAGTACCTCGTACATCGTAAATCCAACCATTGAAGGCGACGGCTGTTCATAACCATACGCCGCAGCATCATAGACTATTCAGGTACTGTGGCGAGGTTGGTTAAAATTGCATGACCTTTGGTTTGCTCCCGCGTCTGTCTGCGACACGCTGCTCGCGTTCGTAGAGAAGGTTGGCATGCAAAAGAGAGCTAACGGGAAAAGTCAGATAATGTATAAGTTTAACTGAACAGAAAAATTTACTCCGAGAAAAAGCTTTAAAATAAAAGAGATCAATAAAAATTTAAGTGATTGATTTAAAATCAAGCTTTTTTTGACCTCTGGAACGGGGAATAAAGCCTGTCGCCCAGATGTAAGTCGCAGTAAGGGAGGACGCAAGAAATCCACTACTACGCTTTCTGTTGGGCAGGAAGCCCATACTGTACCGTCAAGGAGCGTGTGGGTAGTTCACTCTTATGGTAATTAAAAATAATAATGTTCAGCCGTGGATGAAAGCGCTTTTCCCTACAGCCTTTTGGGCATCCTACAGCAGGTGATAGTCCTTCACAAAAGGAGAAAGAGAGATGCTCTGCCAAGAAAGCGAAAGCGCCACGCTACTTGAGTTGAGCAAAAAAAGCAAAAGAAACTCTGAGGCAAAGGGGAACCATTTTGTTTCCCTTATGAGCAATTGCCTTGAACGTAAAGCTGGACATTTCATTATTTGGATAGGATCTCCCTATGGTCAAGCGATCGCTCCAAGCATCAGAGGTTGGAATACAACAGGCTAAAAAAGCGTTTGCCTACAAGGGGTGGACACAAGAAAATTTGGCTTTTGAAGTCAACTTAAAGACTCGCCAACCAATTTGGCGGTTTTTTAGTGGTCGTCCCGTTGAGCGTCATATTTTTATAGAAATTTGTTCTGTGTTGTCGTTGAATTGGCGGGAGATTGCGGCTAATCCTCCAGAAGAATTTTCTGAATCAAAAGAACTTGATACTGCTGAATTTTTAGATATTGATGCTCTAGTAAAACAAGTGAAATCGCAACGCTTTGACAAAATTCAAGACCAGTGCGGCACTTTGCAGTTATTAGATGTTAGTCGCCCCGTTAGAATCGACGACATTTACATAGATGTCAACATTTTGGAGGAGATTGCAAGCTTTCAGTGGTTAGAGTTTGGGGACTTGCAAAAGTTTACATCAAAAGAATTTGATCGCTTTGGTTTAGGAGAAGTATCCCAGACACAAATCTCGGGGATGACGGCAGTTGAAACTTACTCAAAGCTGCGGGTGTTGGGTAAACCGGGAGCAGGTAAAACCACTTTTTTGGAACATTTGGCGATTCAATGCAATCGAGGTAGATTTGCAGCAAATCGGGTTCCGATTTTTGTCACCTTAAGAGATTTTGCCGACGAAACGAGAGTTGCAGGAGAGTTTCATTTACTCAACTATATTTGCAAAGAATTCCTCACTTGTGGCATTTCAGATCCATCTGTGCTAGAAACTTTGTTGTTGTCAGGCAGAGTGTTGCTGTTGCTGGATGGATTAGATGAAGTACTCCAGCAACATAGCATTGGTGTCGTCAATGAGATTCGCAGAGTATCTGAAAGGTATCAAAAGAATATGTTTGTCGTTACCTGCCGCACAGCAGCTAAAGCTTTGAATCTCAGACGCTTTACAGATGTTGAAATTGCCCCTTTTAGTCAAGATCAAATTGTTGCTTTTGCTCAGAAGTGGTTTACAGCACTCACAAAAACCAATGTTCAGGATAAACAAGAACAGGCAGTTGAGTTTACCCGGCAACTAGATTTACCTGAAAACTTCCAATTTCGTAGACTTGCGGTCACACCCTTGTTTTTGCATCTCGCCTGCTGGGTTTTTCATCACCAAAACAAATTCCCAACCCAAAAAGCTGTGTTTTATAAGCAATGTTTAGACTTGTTGCTTAATAAATGGGACGAAACCAAAGGAATTGAGCGGGATGAAGTGTACGAAGGTTTTTTATTACCACAAAAGCTAAAGTTGCTGAGTCAGGTTGCGAGCGCGACATTTGAGCAGGGTAATTACTTTTTTGAACAACACATTGTTGAACAATACATTAGCGACTATATCAGTGATTTGCCGAATGCTTCGACCGAACCAGAGCAATTGCAGTTAGATAGTGAAGGCGTACTTCAAGCAATAGAGTTACAACATGGATTACTGGCACAACGAGTGCGGGGGATTTTCTCCTTCTCTTCTTTAACGTTTCAAGAATACCTGACTGCTCGACAAATCGTCGCTAATCATAATTTACAAGCAGTATTGCAACCCTTAGAACGTCTGGTGAGCCATATTACTGAACCCAGGTGGCGTGAAATCTTTTTGTTAACGGTTGCCATGCTGCGGAGTGCAGATTTCCTGGTGCAGTTAATGAAGCAACAAGTTGATGCGCTAGTGGCACAAGATCCATATTTGCAAAAGTTTTTAACTTGGGCAAGTCAAAAGTCCCTTGCCGCTCCTTTGCAGCCTGCTGCAATTCGCGCGTTTTACCAAGCCTTAGCTCGAACTCCTCACCTGACTCAGCACTTTACCCTCGCCTGCATCCTTGATCAAGGTATTTTTTTGGATGCGGCATTAGATAACCTAGTAATGGAATGCACTATTGAGTGCAAATCTAATTTTGCCGATGTCCATGCCTGCAAGGATGCTCTGAGTAATGCTTTAGCAATTGTTCAAGATGCTGGCTTACGTCAAGCTTTACAACAACTTAAAGACCTACTGCCTGATCCAGAACAAAGTAGAGAAAGATTTCAGACATGGTGGCACAGAAGTTATCCTACCTGGATGGAACGGTTGAAAGCAATTATCGCCAAGCATCGAAACATTGAGCATCACTGGCACTTCAGCCCACAGCAACAGCAAGTATTACAACAATATTATGATGCCAATCAGTTGCTTATCGAGTGCCTTAATAGCAACTGTGAGATCACAGACGTTGTGCGGCAGGAGATTGAAGCGAGTTTGTTGTTGCCGATAAAAGAACTTTCCAAGCGAGAATGGCAGGGATTGTGATGAGGCAGGGGGCAGGGGGCAGGCAGCAGGGGGCAGAGATAGGGAAAGTCGTTCTGAAAGAGTGAAATTGGATAATTTATTTTTTGGAGTTCCCTAAAACACTTTTATTCACTAAGGAAAGGAATCTATGCTTGGACACAACATTATTGTGATTGGCACTTCGGCAGGTGGACTCAAAGCACTGGGAGCAATCTTGGGTGCTGTGCCTGCTGAGATTGATGCTGTCTTCTTCATTGTTCAGCACCTCGCAGCAGATAAACCCAGCATTCTCCCCCAAATTCTTACAGATGTAGGCTCTCTTGAAGCATCTCACCCGGCAGATGGAGAGTCAATTAAAACCGGGCGAATCTATGTCGCACCGCCGGATTATCACCTGTTGGTCAATCAAGGCTCAATGCGTGTCGTGCGCGGGCCTCAAGAAAACCGCTTTCGACCTGCGATCGATACGTTATTTCGTTCAGCTGCCCGCGCTTATGGTACAAGGGTGGTAGGTGTGGTACTCACTGGCTATCTTGATGATGGCACGGTGGGGTTGCAGGCAATCAAGAAACGGGGCGGAGTGGCGATCGTTCAAGACCCGAACGAAGCAGAATACCCCAGCATGGCAAAGAGCGCCTTGCGCTATGTGAACGTCGATTACTGCCTGCCGCTTGTAGAAATCCCAGACCTGCTAGTGGAGTTGTCAAAGGAACCCGCCGCCAAGGAGGAGGCATATCCCGTGACCGAAGAAATCGAAATTGAATCCAGAATTGCTGAACAGCAGATGAATACCCAAGAATTTTTGGAGAGTGTAGAAGCGATCGGGACTAGAACGACTTACACCTGCCCTGAATGCAACGGCCACATCTGGCAAATTGGCAAAGGAGAGCCGCTACGGTTTCGCTGTCACACAGGGCATTCTTTTACAGCTAATGTGTTGTTGGCAGAGCAAACTCAGAATCTTGAAAATGCGCTGTGGTCGGCTGTGCGAGCAATGGAGGAAAAGGTTACATTCTCGCGTCAAATGGCAGAACAGATGAGAAACTCCAATTTAACTAGTGCCGCAACAAAATTTGAGGATCATGCAACGAATTTGGATAAAGAGGTATCCTTAGTTCGAGGCATCATTCTTAACGGCTTTGCCACGAAACGAACCATTGCTGCAATAGAGGAAGATCAGCCGGAGTGCTGAGGGCTGAAGCTTCTTTAATAACTATCGCTAGATAAAAATCCAAAACCCTTATTGCTTGGGACTTTTATAAATTTATATCATGTCCTGAATGGTAGCGAAAAAGGCTACATTTCTCTTACTCAATATGAGTGTTTTTCTACCTATTGAGGTAGAGGTAAGTGATTGAAGTGTCACAAATCTTCCTTAAAAATGCTTAAGTGTTTGTATTTAGGGACTTACAAAAAATAAATTATCAAATCTTATGAGGTGAACATCTTGCTACTGCTTTGCTTACTCGCTACTGATATTGTTTAAAAATCTCCGAGCATTTATAAGGGGCTGGCACTTGATTTCTAATCGGCAAACTGAGCATCAATGGTATTGAAGTCTTGTTCTAATTCTTCGTTCAAATCAGATTTTTGGAGAACTTCATCTAAGGAGGAGCTATCAGTTTTGAAGTCTTTGAATGGCATCATTCACAACTAAGTTATTTGAGGTGGTAAAGTGGCTCGAACCTCTCAAGGGTAACGTCGCACTCACTAGCAATGTATGTCGGATGTAAATCTTCTTCGGTAAGGAGTATCATCGCTTCTGCACCAACTCTGCCAAAGTCAGGCTTTAATCCTAATGCCATCTCAATAAGATACGTCCATGTACCAGATTCAGGTGTGTAGCTGCGTACAATCCCTTCTCCACCAATAAAGCTCACCCATTGAGTAGCGTGAAACTTAGGCACTTTCATGAAGGTTGCAGTCATGCGTAAAATTCCTCAATTCATAGTTGATACCTTCTGTTTTAATAGATAAAATTAAATATGTTTTGTATCTTTTTAAGTAAAGATATCAAACATCATCTATAACTTTTGAATGTTTTAGATACAGATTAAACAATTTATACGTAATTCAAACATTTATTCAAACATAATATATAGCAGTCCTAAATAATATCATGTCTGCCAAATTAAGCTTTTAAGCATTTAATTTGCACATTGGTATCGCAGGGGGGTAGGAGGTAGGAGCAGGGGAGAGGGTTTGCAGCTTTTATTACCATAAAAATGGTGCAATTTAAATGACGATTAGCTTACCTTGAAGAAGGCAGGAGGCAGATAGCGCAGCGTAAAGCCTCTCGTTCGCGTAGCGTCTCCCTTTGGGAGAAGAGAAGGAACTTTTTCGTCGGGGATTCAGACCCCGCTCAATGTTGTTTGCGCTTTTGTTTTCGGCGGGGTTTTAGACCCAAGTTCGGTTCGGTCACAGGCTTGACTGTCTGGAAGCAGTATTCCCAACTGAGCCTCCAGCAAGAACAGCAAGAACTGCCTTTCTTGATAAAAAATTAGCTCCCCAACTCCTCAAAGAAGTCGGGGATTTGGACACCGCGCATTTTCACAAATCAAATGTTGTATTGCTATATTTAACAACAGTACCCACAATTACGAATTACAAATTATCTGTGATTCGTCCACTCAAGTTTGCAGTCATCACTACTAATTGAGTAAGCTGAATCGGTTTAGCTAGATACATTTGAAACCCAGCATCAATTGCCCTTTGTCGCTCTTGCTCGGTGACATAGGCAGTAATTGCTGCTGCTGGAATTTGTCCCCCAGCAAGAGCCTCAAGCTCTCTAACCTGACGAATCAGGGAAATACCATCCTCCTCTGGCATCCCAATATCTGCTAGAAGCAGATCGTATCTACTAGGAGATTCAGTTAGAGCCGCGATCGCTTCCCTTGCCGATGTCACAACCACTACTTCCGCCCCAAAGTCTGATAACATCCACCTGATTAAGTCGCGGCTATCCGCTTGATCATCTACAGCCAAGATGCATAACCCTTCAAGGGTAAGGGATGAATTTTTACCATCTAATGTATCTGGAGTCTCTGATAAAAGGCTCGGCTCTAAATAAGTTGGCGGTGTAATTTCTGGCGGCATTGAGCGCAGAGGCAGCTTGATAGTGATGGTGGTTCCTTTTCCCTGGCCTGGGCTTTGCGCTTGAACTGCTCCACCGTGAAGTTCTACAAGATGACGGACGATTGACAAGCCCAATCCAAGTCCGGGACTTGTTTTGCTGCTACTGGAATCTCCTTGGCGGAAGCGATCAAAAACATACGGTAGCAAGTCTGCCGGGATGCCAATTCCTGTGTCGCTGACTTGAATTCGGGCGTGAGTATCAAGGGCTTCGAGCATGATTCCCACTCGCCCATCGGCTGGAGTGAACTTAATGGCATTAGTTAGTAAATTCCACAGAACTTGCTGTAAACGGTCAAAATCTCCGACAACTGTCGCCGAGTTCAACTGCGAAACAATTTGAATGCCTTTCGCCTCTGCGGAAAATTCTATAGACTTAATGGCAGCATCCACTACTGAAACTAGATCGATTACACGAGTGTTTAAATGAAGCTTTCCACTCGTAATCCGTGAGACATCGAGCAAATCATCGATTAATTTAGCTTGGACTTTAGCACTTTGCTCCACCACTGACCAGGCACGAGTGACTGCTTCTGAATCTAAATTGCGGGTGCGGAAAAGTTGTGCCCAGCCCTGTATAGTATTGAGCGGGTTACGAAGTTCATGGGAAAGATTCGACAGGAATTCATTTTTAGCTTGGTTGGCAGTTTCCGCCTCTTGACGGGCTGACTGCTCCTGTGCGAGTAGCTCAGATCGCTCTAATTCAAACTGCTTGCGCTCGCTAATATCTTCAATGGCCAGCAAAATCCTTTGAGCCTCTCCCTGTTGAATAATTTTCCAACCATTGAGCAGCATGGTTTTCTGCCCAATCTGCTCAAAACAATGCTCTATTTCTAAGTTTTGAATAGTGGTATCGTTGGCGAGAATGTCTTCTAGGATCTGTTGTAGTCCAGGTAGGTTCCACTGACCATTGCCTAGTTCAAAAATCAAAGATTGCGTTGTCTGTGATGGTGAAACCTGAAATGTTTCATAAAACGAGCGATTGGCTTTGTTTACCCGGAAATCAGAATCAAGCACGATTAACGGCACTTGTACCGTCTCCACAATCGCTTCAGCATAATTCCGGGCTTGTTCTAAGGTTGCGGCAGTGCGTTTGAGAACATCAATATCTATTAACACCAACACTACACCGTCAATTTTGTTTTCTGTAGTGCGATAAGGACGGATGCGGAGGTTATACCAATGTCCCCCAAAGGTTTGGACTTCCAATTCTTTGACGCTGAGTGTATCTTGTACCTCCAAAATTAGAGCTTCTAAATCAGGAATATTCAGATTGGCTCTGATATTGCTCAAAGGTCGTCCAGCATCGGCGGGAATTAAATTGAAAAGCCGTTGCGCCATTGGCGTAAAACGTCGAACCCGTAAGTCCAAAGTCAATATTAAAATGGGAATATTGATACTGGCAAGCAAATTCGTCAGATCGTTGTTAACTTGGTGTAATTCCTGATTTCGACTACGAAGTTCTTCATTAGTTGTGTTAAGTTCTTCGTTGGTTGCCTGAATCTCTTCTTTGGCGGTTTCTAGCTCCTCATTCGTGCTTTGCAGCTCTTCATTGCTGGAGAGGATTTCTTCATTAGCAACTTTCAGGTCTTGATTGATGTGTTCTTGCTCTTGGATCACCGCTTGTAGATATTCTTGAGTTGCAGCCCGCTCTTGGATGGCGGTTGCAATTTCTTGCCGGAGGCGAACAATCTCCTGCTCTAAGTTTTCCTGCTCAAGGCTCTCAGGATTAAAAGAACTGAGGTTGCTAACGGTGGGTGGGGCTGATTCAAATAAAACCAGAAAGTAGAATTCTTCGTCAGTCGAAGGCTTGAATGGAATCACCTCAATGTTGATGATTCTTTCTACATCGCCAGATTCAATCCGTAATCCTTCCTTTCTAACTAGAATTTTTTGCTGTTGTGCCTGATAAATTGTGGCGCGTAGCTCGATGAGCAAACCCTCGCGCACCATCTTGAATAAGTTAAGACTTGGTTTGCCAGGTGCAAGTTTGAGGTAGAGATCGATTTGTCCCCGAAATTGCAGCACGTCCATCTTGTCGTTGATCACCACACCCACTGGGGCATAGCGATTCAAAATCAGTTGGTCAGTTTTTTTCTCTAAATCAAACTCATCTGATGGATTCTCAAACGCCTTCTTAGGTTCGTCCACTTTTGTTATCGGATAATTGCTGGTAACGAACGAAAGAATTGTTCGATTTGCAGTTAGCTTCTTGGCATAAATTTTATACTTTCTGTCAATGGGAGTAAATAACTCCGAATATGTACCCGTGCTTTCTGAAGTTCCTAGCAGTAGATAGCCAGTCGGGTTGAGACTGTAATGAAAGATGGGCAATATCCGTTTTTGTAACGTTTCGTCCAAGTAAATCAGTACATTTCGACAACTGACTAAATCCAAGTTGGAAAAAGGGGGGTCGCTACCCAAGTCTTGTCGGGCAAACACACACAGTTCGCGGACAGCTTTACTGATTTGATACCCACCGCCTTCAAGGGCATTAAAGAATCTGCGGCGGTGCTCTGGTGAAAGCTCCACCATTTGATTCTCTGTATAAATGCCTGATCTAGCTTTCTCAATCGCTATCTCGCTGATGTCTGTGGCAAAAATCTGGATCGACGGTGGGGTTACTTTATCTGACAAAAACTCCAGCAAACAGATGGCGATGGAATACACTTCTTCGCCTGTGGAACATCCCGCCACCCAAATCCGAATCGGCAACTCTGCTGATTTATTTTGGATGATACTGGGAAAGACTTGCTCTTTCAAGAGTTGAAATGCTTCCGGGTCGCGGAAAAAATAGGTGACGTGGATCAGAATTTCTTCATAGAGCGCCTTGACTTCACCGGGATTGTTTTGCAAATACTTGGCATAATCCTCTAACTTTTCTAATTTATACAACAGCATTCGTCGCTGGATTCGGCGATCTAGGGTATTAGGCTTGTAGTGGCTAAAGTCAACGCCAGTTTGCGATCGCAATAACATAAAAATTGTCGCCAGGGCATCTCCCTGTTCAGGCAATTTCTCAACCGCGATCACGGGCAAAGGGTTAGAAATAAGAGGATTACGACTGAGGTTTACCAATTCCTCGGCGATTTTTTGAGGCGGCAGAATAAAATCAACATTCCCGGTGGCAACAGCAGTATTGGGCATACTATCGAATTTTGCCGTATCTTCACACTGAGCAAAAGTCACGCCTCCAGCTGCTTTGATTGACTTAAGACCCAGTGAACCGTCTCCATCCGCTCCAGATAAAACCACTGCGATCGCTTTGCGTCCTCGATCTGCTGCCAATGAACTAAAGAACGCATCACCAGGCATATATTTCCCCTGAACTTTCTCTCGTTGCGTCAGTTGCAATACTCCGCCAGACAACATCATCTTAGTGTTAGGCGGAATAATGTAGATAGAGTTAGGTTGCACACTCATGCCAGATTGCACTTCACTCACAGGCATTTGAGTTTTTCTTGCCAAAATCTCGCTTAACAGACTTTTGTGGTTAGGATCTAAGTGCTGAATCAGCACAAATGCCATTCCTGTATCAGTAGCTAAGTGCCTGAGCAACTGCGTAAATGCCTCTAATCCACCTGCTGAGGCGGCAATACCAACGATGGGAAATAAAGCATCTCTATTATCAAGTTGCTCTACCTTGAACGGTTCACTACTAGCGGTAGGTTCGATATACGTTGCTTCAAAGGGTTGCTCATTGGTCATAGGATGAGTTTAGCACCACACTGGTTTGGCAGCTCCAGTTTATATTTTAAGTCAGATTACTTGTAAGGAATGTACGCTCTCTCAAATACCATACTGTTATGGTTCAACTTATTGAGTCAGCAACGACTTGCACATTCATGGGTCAACAAATACGTTTGGTCGGTTTGAAATTTTCTATTTCCATTTTCACATTAAAAGTACAGGGATAAGAGCAAACCTATGTGAAGGGTTTCAAGTTTTTGTCTAATTTATTGTGCTGCACTATTAATTTATCTCGTCATTGATATTCAATTAAGCAAAACTCGAATATTGCAACTAGAAAGCATATCCTCTAATTGGTTATTACGCTTGAAGCAATCGCGTCCTCCTGCCTTGGCTCGATATAATGCTTTATCCGCTAAGGTAATTATCTGTTCAAAACTAGAACCGTGCTCTGGAATTAATGTGGCTAATCCAGCGCTCAGGGTTACATCAGAGCTAACTTGTGAATTTATATGAGGAATTGCCAGTTTCTGGACAGCAAAGTGAATTCTCTGCGCTACTTTTGCAGCACCAGCTGCATCTGTATTCGGCAGAACAATAGCAAATTCTTCCCCACCATAACGGGCAATTAAATCACCAGGACGTTGAACAACATCTTTGATAGCTTTAGCAATTTCTATCAGAGCGCAATCACCCATTAGATGACCATAGGTATCATTGTAGGACTTGAAAAAATCAACATCAAGGAGGATGAGAGACAGTGGCTGTTGCAAGCGTGTCATGCGCCGCCATTCCTGGTCAATATACTCAGTAAATCGTCGGCGATTAGCCACTTGAGTCAAGGAATCGATCGCAACTAATCGTTGCAATTCTTCATTAATTGCAACGAGTTTTCGATGTAGCTGCGATTGCTCAATCAAGCATTTGATCCGTTGACGCAAAACTGACCAGTTAAAAGGTTTGATTATATAATCTGTTGCACCAGCAAGAAATGCATTTTCAATTGAAGATGTATCCTCAACTACTGTAACCATTAAAACTGGAGTGTATTTACTTGACTCAATACTCAGGAGTTTAGCGCAACACTCAAACCCCTTCATGTCTGGCAAGATGGTGTCAAGGAGTACTAGTTGTGGGTGCAGTTGTTGAAAAACATTGATTGCCTCCATACCATTTTTTGCTTCTACCACTCTATACCCTGCTTGCTCTAACAAAAGTCGCAGTTGTTGACGGTTGAACGCTTCATGATCAACAATCAGAACTAAACTTGATAGATTTTTCGGCATAATATATAGATGGTTATCAGTATGTTTTCTCGAAATCATAGTCAGTGACTCGCGTTAAAGAACCTCTGGAGCTAAAAACTTCATCCCCTTTTTCAGATATTCCTGCTTAAGCCATTCAATGGTGTAGAACCAGTAACCTGTAATCAATTAGAATGCCCTGGACTATCCGAACTGGTTGCCCTGCTATAAATCAACCACTGTAAGCTGTTTATACTCAAGACTAATTTGCTCTAAAATCAGCTGATTACGGCAAATTAAAACTTCAACAACTTGTATTTCGAGAACATACAAATAACGACCTCACCTACTTGACGTTGATTTGTTTAAGATAACCTTTCACAATCAAAGATTATGTTTGAGTTAATGTTTTAGTTATGTGTAACTTATACAAATTCTGAGAAAACATCCCAAAGTTGTAGCTCATATTGGGCTTTTTTATCAGCCCTGAGAGTATTGACAAATAGTACGTTATATAAATCTTATTTTAGTGTCGCTCCCTAAAACCACGCCTGGAGCATTTGGATGAATTAAGAACACTTATCTGGTAACATCTTGAGAATTTATACTTTATCAGTGTCAAGCTGAAGCATACATCAGTCCTAAGCTACAAATGATGCTGCTCATAGAGTCCGCTTGAAAATAGTATTGCACTTGAATAAAGGCGTCAAGAGAGTGAGATTTCCTTCTTCAACGCTTCACTCTAAGCAATAATTGGGTTCTTTAGGAGGAACGAAACTCAGTTAGGATAGCGCACTCAACTGCCACTGCCACTTTTCAAAAGCTGGCTAGCAAATATTTATATAAAACTTATGCTAGCAACTAACACCACAGTCAGACGAAAAAAGTTGTTGGTTTAACTATAACAGGACTTACAAGCCTATATGTTCCCTATTTCAATATGGTAGTTAAAAAAGGAGTCACACAAGATAGTACTAATAAGCTTATCCTTGTTTGCGATGATGTTGCAGACAACTGCTTTTTCTTCCAAACTCTTTTAGAAATAGAGGGTTATGAAGTTGAAATTGTGGAGTCGGGAGCAGCAGCGCTAGTTTTCCTTGAATCCAAAATACCTGATCTACTTCTACTAAATATGATGATGCCCGGCATGGATGGGTATGAAGTTGCTCGGCGCATCCAAAACAACCCGATTTTACAAATTCAAACTCAGAAATGTTAATTACGGCAAATGAAGAGGCGTTTTTTAAAAAAGAGCCTGATGTCAAGGTGGCTGGAGTTATCCGAAAGCCCGTTGAGCCGAATGCATTAATAGGATATGTTCAAGCAGCTTTACAACTTGGGCATCATTTATGACCAGAATCTCTTGATGAAATAAGGTTGTTGGGGCTATTTCTTCCCCCACACCCAAACTTGCAACCCCGCCCTAACGCGGCTTGGTCGGGTATTAATAATTATACGAAATTAGCGAGGTACACCAAATTTATGGAAAATACGAGTTCCTTGGTCAGAGATTTACGAATTAGGAAAAAAATCTTTTTTGAGCTACTTCAGCCTGAGAATAGAGGGTTAAAAGTTCTCGCCATTGGGGAGGATTGAAAAACTTGTCAGCACAGAAAGGAAAAATCCTGGTAGTAGATGATGAAGTCGGCATCCGCCGAATTTTGCAGACACGTCTAGAAATAATTGGCTACAGTGTAGTTACAGCTAGTGATGGTGAAGAAGCTTTATCAGCTTTTCGTCTCTCGACTCCTGATCTGATAGTTCTGGATGTGATGATGCCAAAGCTGGATGGCTACGGTGTCTGTCAACAATTACGGAGAGAATCAGATGTGCCAATCATCATGCTCACAGCTTTGGCAGATGTAGCAGATCGAATCACCGGGTTAGAGTTAGGTGCTGATGACTATATGACAAAACCTTTCTCACCCAAGGAACTAGAAGCCCGAATTGCTTCTATATTAAGACGACGCTTTCACAAAACTGATATCAATATTATTCCTAACTCTCTTGTAATTCATGTCGGCGACCTGAAAATCGATACAAATAAGCGGCAAGTCCATAAAAATGAGCAACGGATTCGGCTAACAGGTATAGAATTTAGCTTACTAGAGAAGTTACGTGAATCATTCTGGAAGAGTTTTTTCAAGGTTAGAAATCTTGCAGGAGTTGTGGGGTTTGGTAGGAGGATTTCATACAGACACTCGTGTGGTAAATGTGCATATCTCGCGGTTGCGGATAAAGGTAGAATCCGACCCCAACTTGCCAGAATTTATTATTACAGCAAGAGGTAATGGTTATTTTTTCCGACGAATTGTTGAATCAGAACAGGATTGAAGAAGAATTCTGACTTCTAAATTCTTCTTCAATAAGTCGATTTTACCGCACTAATACGAAGTGTATACTGTCATAATCGCACTCGCTCCAAATCGTAGTCAGTCACTCGCGCTAAGGAATCTCTGGAGGTGAAAACCTCATCGCCTTTTTCAGATATACCAGGGGACATCCATTCGATGGTGTAGAACCATGCATCGGTAATCAAATGTATCCCTTGAACTATCCTCAGTGGTTGCCCATCGCCGTTAAAGCGGAACCTGACTAACTCACCCAGCCGGAAAATGGGTTTTGCAATAGTCAGCGTTCGTAAATTGCCTGTACCAATGATTTCGTGTCCTAAAACAGTTATGTTATCGTAGTCAGTCGTGATTTCATATTTCCAGCCATGCAGTGACGACTCGACCCCAGCACAGTAGCCAAAAGTTTTCGCTCTCTTGAGGTACACTCGTTCCAGAAGATTGACGGACAGTGGTGGGATTTCTTTACCCCAAGGCGGTGAGATGTACCAACACGTTTCTAAGTTGTGGACAAGGTTAATCATGATGCCATTGCTTGTTGATATTGGACTAAACTGAATAAGTATTCAATACTCATTTACATCACCGTTGACGGTTTTGGTGAATGTAGTATTAATAGGCTCAAATGCGTTAACAGAATTCGTAATTGATCAGATGTCAAAAAAGGACTTTATTCTCAATAAACTGGAAAATAGTCGCATTAATCTCTGCTTATTGACACAGGTTTAGTGTAAGCAAAGTAGGGTTGCAAACATGATTTTGAGTTTTGGAAAACAAACCAAACGAGAAATGCTGATAAAAGTTGTTGGTTCTTAATCAAAGGTTGTCATCTTAAATAATTTAGATGCGTTTGCCTTAAGTGGTATAGTTCTTATCCTTTACTTTATAAAAATGTTTATAATCTGCTTTGTTTAAGATAATCCTTCACCATCAAAGATCATGTTTAAGTCAATGTTTTAATTACGTATAAGTTGTATAAATTCTGAGAAAACATCCCAAAGTTGTAGCTCATATTGGACTTTTTTCTCAGCCCTGAGAATATTGACAAATACT
>NZ_JACJQM010000113.1:0-14978 GCF_014696655.1 Nostoc sp. FACHB-888
CCGTCCTGCTAGAAACGAACCACGAGTCCGTAAACGCCGCCCGAAAGCTTATCCCTTAATGACCAAACCCCGGCATGAATTAAGAAAGCAGTTGCAAACTGTTTAATACACAAGCGTTTCGGCTTTTCTTAGTGCCATTCACCCTAGTCCCTTGTTGCCCGTAAAGCGGCAGCGCACAAACTGCACTCCGCTAGACACCTGTTGCACCTCGTTAGTTCCTACATTTCCATCAAGGGTCTTGCACCCCGCCGCATGATGACCAGCCAGCCATTCACCGCCACGCCAGTTGTTGTTTATGAACTGACAGTCTAGCCACTCGCCGTCGAACCAGTGACCACCACCACCACCAGTGACACCGTTCTGCTCAAATATACTGTCCTTGACCGTAAAATTTTTGGCATACAACAAGGACAGCCCCTGGTAGTTGTTCTGCCGGAATTTGCAGTTGTCGATCAGGATGTTGCTCGGAAAGAGTGCAGGATTGGGTGGAGTGCCTACGGGCGACCAGAACCCAAGCGCTGAACCTTTGTAGCTAGCCGCGTGTTGAAATACGAGTCCGCGGAAAACCAAGTTACTTTTTCCAACAACAAAAAACAAATCGTTTGAATCCAGACCTCGCACAGATGCCTCAATCCGTGTGCTGGAGGAAAGAGTCATGCCGGCTGGTGGCTGAAAAATAATTTTGTTCGCAACCTCGTCCACATAGAATTTGTCCGGACTTAGTTCACTGGAGGACAGCACTTGCAGCAGACGGTTGCCGTCGATGAACACCATCTCGCGGCGGCGGTTGTACTCCGTCGTGTAGCTGTCAAAGGCGAAAATCTCTTGGCCTAGTCCCCAGTAGTACACCCAAGGCAGCGAGAACTTTCCCGTTCCCTCACTGCTTATTCTGCTAGCCGCTGGTTCCGACGAAGAATAGCGATACTGGTTCGAACCAGAAATCACCGCTTTACCGATGTTTTTAGCCTCGAAAATGACGATAGTGGAAGCTCTAGCTGAACCGAGATCCAGCTTATAATAGTCACGATAGTCGCCGTCCAGCAGAATAATCTTGGTGTTCTGCGTCCCGATTAGCGAGAGCGCCTTGGTAAGCGTTACTGGTGTGCTTTCGGTGGTACCCGAATTACCGTCGTTGCCGCCGTTAAGCAGGGGTGCGGCATACAGCGTCTGCGTTACTGAGGACTCGTCGATACTTGCAATAATATTTTCGGTGTTTGATTGCGCTTGTGCCGGACTAATTATGTCATAACCATTAGTCATTTTGCGGAGCAGTGGGATACTCACTGTCCCAGCAACAAAACCACCTGCTGCTTTTATAATTTGACGACGAGAGAAATTGTAGGACATTTTTAACTCCTATTTCAGATTAACGCTCTTCTGTCACGGGTGGTTCGCTCATTTGGTTAAGCAGTTTCTCAAAAAATCTCGAAATTGTTTCTCCAAAAGCTATTAAGTGATCGGGTATCAGGTTACTAGCTATCAAATACTTAGCCGCAAGTCTACTATGCTTTCACCCCAAAACTCAACTTTTTTGCAGAAAGTTAAAAATATTACAAAACTTTGTATTCTTCATTTTCAAACTACTGCACTTGCTACCCTTCCCAATCCACCAACACCCCATCCACGCAAGCAATTCCCCATTGCGGAAACTTCGCCAATAGTTTTTTGATCACAATCTGCAAAGCCGGGTCATCATTCCAACACTCCTGCAAAAAGTCAAACCCCGGATTCTGCCCCGAATTCGCCGCAACTTTGAGCTTCTGCATCCGCTCCGGTCGCGCATTTGACCTCGCTACAATCGCCTCATGCGACCATTTTTCAGCACTGGTGACAGGTGCGGCGGAACTTTCACCTTCATCAACTGCTTTGACTTCTACACCTGAAACCGAGTTTTCAACTAATAACACATTAAGAATCGCACCAAGATTAGTTGCGGAATATGGTGGTAATCAAAATGATTGGGTAAAGAAAACAAGTTTTACTTATAAAGGAGTCAAAGGTATACATATTGAGACTCACTGGTATGAGACCCTTATGACTGGTCAAAAAATTGAACCCAAAAGTATTATCAATCCTAATGTTAGGAATTATTAAATGGAAAGAGTAAAAACAAAAATTATCGAACTTGCAACCAAAATGATTAAGCAAGAAATAGATTTATTAGATGGATGTCGTATATTAGTGCAGCTTCAAGGTGAATTAAAAGAGTCACCTGAATCATTCTTTGTATTAAGAGGAATAGATTCTGAAACAGATATTTTTCCTATTTCCGAAGCGGAGAAAAAACAATGCAATCCAGAAGCATTGTCAAGATTAGACAAAGAAAAAAATGAATATATTCTTTTAGTAAAAGAGGAAATACTAGAAGCTTGTAGAAAAATAATAACTACCCTTAACACCAATTTGTAAGGATTTTTATTGATTTGTATGTTGATGGGGAAGTAATTTCTACCACTGGGGAACATCCTTTATGGACACCTGATAAGGGTTGGGTGGAAGCCGAAGACCTGCAAGTAGGGTCGTTGTTGCAAACTGAAAATGGTAGGGTTCTTGATGTTGATAGGGTTGAGAAGCGGGAAGGGCAGTTTGAGGTTTATAACTTTAGGGTTGAAGGTATTCCAACCTATTTTGTTTCGGATTTGGGAATTTAAGTTCATAATATTTGTAGATTTGATGGGACTAAACCTACATATCATGTTAATCCAGCCTATGTTCCAGTCCCCAAATTTAATCCTAAGAAAACTCCACTACCAGACGAGGCTAAAGAAGTTTTTAAGAAAGCTGTTCCAGACCCACCTACAGAGCCAAGAAATTGGTACGGAGTAAACAAAGAAGGGGCAATTTATAGATTCGGTTATGCAAATGATGGGACTGCTCACTTTAGTGGTAGAAGTGATGTTGGCGATGGGATAAGAAATATTAATGATTATGCGAAGAAACCTTTAGGAGTCAAAAAATGACTATTTTTGGAGATAAATCGATATTTGCTATTGAATCTCAAGTATCACGTGTACTTGATGAACGAGTATATATTCATTTCCAGGTATGGGTTGGGGGAAAGCCTATAGGTGACTATGAAGATGAAATCATGTTATACAGTTGTATTAGTTATTTATCAGACTTTTTAAAGTTTACTGGTAATAGATATGAGCCTGATTTACATAAAAAGTCTAAAGAAGAAGTTTTTCAGATAATTTTTGATTCAGTCGTTTACACACTTCCAGCCGGGAAAACTTGGAATGAAATATTTGCAAATTATAATCCTTCTAATGAAGATACTCAACCGCCTTACGAGGATATTCAGAGACGCTTCCATTTAGATTCATTTGGTATGTCTTCTTTCTCAGATAAATTTAATCTAATTCTTGTTGAGAGCAAAAGTGGAAAGCAAAGGCTTATATGGAGAGCTATTTCTGATATGGAATTACACGAGCAGATTTTAGAACCCAAAAGTTTTGAGGCTATAGCCAATCAATTTTTATTATGGGCAGAATCTCAAATAAGGTTGGAAGCTGACTAACTAAAATTCTCTCGATTTCGTAGCTATTTTTTACAGTAGTAGAATCGCAATAAAAAGCACCCCATCTGTCGCCACCAATCCTCCACTACGGAAACTTCGCCAGCAATTTCTTGATCACAATCTGCAAAGCAGAGTCATCATTCCAGCATTCCTCCAATCCTCCAAGAAGTCAGACCCTGGATTCTGCCCCGAATTCGCCGCAACTTTCAGTTTCTGATACGCTCTGGTCGCACATTTGACCTTGCGATGATCGCCTCATGTGACCATTTTTCAGGATTTGGCACAGGCGGCGCGGAACAAGTGCTTTCAGAGCAGTATCTTACTTGTCTCATCAGTGCTTGACGGAACAATAGTCAAAGCAGACTCATCTGCTCAACAATACGTGTTTCTGCACGGGATGGCTTTAACTCTTCTGTTGCTAGCTGCTCCACTGGGGCTAAAACCTCTGATTGAGTATTTCTAACCAAAACCCACGAAGGCATCTTGATATCTTGCTGATTATTCTTACCTCTTGCCTTGGCAGCCATAGCCACTGACGGAATTAGGCGCTCACGGTAAAACTTCTCCTGCAACCCGGATAATACAGCAAGCACACCCAACTCTGACCACACACCTAAGTCTTCTCCATTGAGGGTAACTTGGTAGTATCCGCACTCTAAGCGATCGCACTTTACACGATATCCCAACTCATGACATTTCTCGATCAGACTCAATACTTGGGGTGGATATGTTGTAGGGAGTATGATTTTTTGTCCACAATTTGTGGACATTTTCTCCTTAGTAACAGTTCCTAACCCAACTTCCCCGCCCCAAAGTTTAGGCAGATACGCTTGAATAACTTCACGTCCAACTTGATGCCGATGGCAGAAATCGCCAGTTTTTTCGTAGCAGCACAATGTCATGTCATGTGAGTTTTGCTGCTGTTTTGCAACCCAAATATCAATCAGCTGCTGCCTACAAAGCAAAATTTCGTGGAATTGGCGGGTGTATTCTTGTTCAGCATTAGTATCTGACGCTGAAGACTTCCACCATTTCAGTAGCTCTGGCGTTGGAGCAAATAAAGGTAAATGTTTGCCTTCAAAGCCTTTTGGAGGATATAGAGAGATGGAGACGGCTTCACCTCTGATTTTTCCTGCATAGTAAGAGGTAAAAATAGTCACTCCTTTTTCTCCTCATTAACTACCTCTTGACATATAAGCTGGTGGAAACTATATTCACCCGGAATATCTTGAAAAGGAGGCAGAAGGCAGGAGGCAGAGGGCAGAAGGAAAGAATTTGGTGGGGGATTCAGACCCCCGCCAAATAAGCGCCACTGAATCAAAGATTGCAGTAGGGGATTCAAACCCAAGACCTGTCTGGTCGCGGCAGTAAATAAATGACAGTTTTCTTTCTGCCTCCTGCCCTCTGCCTCCTGCCTTTCTTGTTGACAATTCCAAGTTTGTAAGTATTTGTTCTGCTTGTAGTATTTCATAAGACACTCTGGTATTGAGTTTGCTGCTTAAAAGTCAACCCATTTGATATCAACCACTCGCCCTGACACAATCACGAGTTCGCATTGATTAGCAGGATCGCAGGCCCAATCAATTGCGGTTTGCCTCAATACGTCACTGCCACAATTAAGATATTTCCTCATGTCTTGTAGTACAGCTTCTTCATCTAAAACTGGAGGCTGAACTATAACGGCGATCGCAGTCAACTTTTTAGAAGAGACAAGGGGCAGAGAGCTATTTTCTGGAGAAGTGTGGGAGGCAATATCTCCCCACCCTCCCACCTCTTCCTCTGCTCCCCGCACAGGAGCTTTTTCACTTAACTGCTCTACTTTCTCAACTTTCAAAGCCTCGATAGCTGTCTTTGCCGTTTCTAGAACGGATGCAACAGGTGATCTTTTGCGACTTGGCACAGCGTGAGGTGTGAAGTTCGCCCAAAATTCCCTGTCTGACTGTTTTGGTGTATTCAAATAAGCCCCAGGATTAATACAACCAAATTCATCTTTGGGCGGCTCTTGAGAAATCAGAGTAGGCAAGGCATAGTCTGCTACTTGCTCTACCATTTTGGTTAACGTGGGTGTTTGTGTTATACGTACTTCTTGAGGTAATGGTGTTGCTGCTCTAGCTTGAAGCGCTATCTGTTCCTCATCTTGGGTGGTGTCTAGCCCGTTATGCTTGCGGGTTTGGATGTTGACAACGCGATGGATGAAAGTCGATTGATACCATTCCCACTCAATCGCTAAGTTAGTGGGTTCATTGCGGAAGTGTTTCAGTACCTTGGCTTTGTTTGCGTGCAAGTCGCCGCCATACTCCTTCATCCACCGAGTAGCGAGGGCGGTTTGAAATTCTGCATCAAGCTTGCCTTCTTCATTACGCCACGGACCATCTGGTAGCCAATCCCAAATCACATCGTTGGGCTTTTTGCGTTGATTTTTTAAAAATGGGTCGGGCTGTGGCGGCGGAACATTTACCTTCATGAGAGACTGACTTGTTGGTTGCGTAGTCTCGGATTTTTTTGGCAACAAAGTGGAGAAACTTGAATTGGGTTCTTCTTTGACTTGAAATCCAAATTCTCTTTTTTCTTTTCTTTCTTGTGAGTCAATATCAGTTTGAGAGGGATTAAGGGAGAGATCCCTTAAAGGGACATCCTTAATTGGTAATTCCTTAATGGTAATTCCTTCGTCTACCATTTCAGGTAGGGGTACTCCTACCGTTTCAGGTACCACTACCTCTGCCTGATTTGGTACCACACCCTTACCTGATTTGGTACCACTACCCCTACCTAATTTGGTACTACCTGATTTACCACCAGTGATTTGTTGTCTGATTTTTTCTAGATGTTTTGATGCCATCCATTGCGAATGATGTGTGATTTCATAAATTGTGGTTTTCCCTTTTCGTTCTTGGGCTATTTTGATAAACCTAGCCGCAATTAAGATTTGTAGGGTTTTCCTGACAGTCTTTTCATTCATTAAACAGATTGCTGCCATGTTAGGAATTGACTCAAAACATCCGTCTTTGCCTGCTCGTCTAACTATGTGCCCATATAAACGATATTCTTGAGGATTAAGCCCATAGTCGTCTAGAAACGATGGAACGACTATTGCAAAATCACTGCGATTGCTTACAACAGAATTACTCATTTTCCCCTCTATGTCTTGTTCTCATCCTTTATTGGGTTTTGAGCATGAAAATATTGACGGTGCGGACTTGACACTCGACCGATTTAGAACCCTGAACTATTTGTGAATATGCTTCCTTAAAAACTACTTCGCACCTTGTTTAGTGCCGAGCGATCGCTTTATCTTTTGAATTGGTGGAAAAGACTTGATCTAAAATACTTTCAGGGTATAAACCCACATAGCCGAACCTTGGGTCATGTATCTGTTCTACTTCTACCCCCTGCTTGCGGCATAACGCGCTAGCTTTCTTTCCCTTGCTGCCGGCTTGTGAGAGTGATATCTCAAGTCCTCGAAGTTTAGCAAAACCCATAACGCTGTACTTGTGACCACATGGGCTATTAAACCGATCTTGCTCAACTTCAACCGCTTTTAGTCTTGCCAGTACTTCGTTTTGACGGCGTTCTTGTTCCAATAGCCTTTGCTCTTGTTCTGCCATCTGTTGGGCGAGTGCAGCAAGGATTTGAATCTGGGTCATTGCTGGTTGCGGGATATTTGAAGCTTTAGCGATACGCTCACATTCCAAGAAATATTTGCGAACGACCTTGCCTTGCTCAGTACCCGCCATCATACCAAGAGACTTAAAGCAGTCAACTGATAGCATGACTAATTGGCTAGGACGACCACCAGTAGAGGTTTTTAACCCTTTGGCTAAGAAGTCTATACCTTCTTCAAAATTGCTTTTTAGCTTTTTTTCAGCTTTTTGCTTCGTAGAATATCCCAGCCAAACCCAGGCATCATCTAAGTCTACCGGAAATATTTCCTGAGATTGGTAAATTGTCAATGCCAATTGCTGGCTAAATGATAAATTAGACATGACTATTCCTCTGTTTTAGCGGTTTAGTTATTAAAGCGATCGCGTTGCTTGGCGGCGGGCGATCGCTTCACGCTGCTATATCTTCAGTTACCTCTTCATCAGTTTCAGGAAGTTGGTGTTTTGTTGTAGCGATTCGCTTACTTAGTTTCTGTTGATTTTTTTCCGCCATATCTGCATCGTTATCTGGGATATAAATCAGTAAGTCTCCAGGTTGACAATCAAGAAATTGACAAATATCGTTTAGCCGCTCAGGTGACATCCGAGGCATGGTATCAGTTTTCCGTAACCTGTAAACAGAAGTTTCGGTGATGCCGATACCTTCGGCCAGGTCTTTATTTCTGACTCTTTTTTGGGCCATGATTTCATTCAGCTTCCAGCGAATCACTCTTTTATCCATCGTCATTACTCCACAATCCTAATATTCATAGTGGAAAAACGATTAATCTTCTTTTAGCGTCTACAGCTTAATTATACACAAGACGACTATTAAAATAATTGGCACTACTAAAAATATTCGTGAGATGTTGACAAAAATATACGGCTCACGTATATTTATAAATATAAGGGTAACGGCAAGCAAACCGCCTGCACCCGAACGCAAAAAGGGTTTGCACTATCTGAACCTTGACAGCAATCCAGAGTGACGGCTTGAGGAGCAACCGAGGCACTGGCACAACAAGAGTTGGCGAAGGGTACACAGCCGGAAATGGATATTGCACTGAATAAGAAATTACCAGCAGGACGACGGACGGCAGTTGAAGCGTTTTAAGTCATACACGTCACCTGATACGTTGTATCTCCTGTTTCTTCGGTATCACTCAAGTGCCACTGGCTTTGAGTCGCAAATATATGGCTACGCCAAATCTTTTTGAGAGCGTTGTGTTAAACCACAACGTTGTTTGCACACATAACAAAAGCGATCGCTCGGTCTGGACAACTTCTGCGATCGCTTTTTATCCAACTGAATGGAGATCAATATTATGACTTACGAAACACTAACACAGCAAGCAATTCCTAGTTCTTCTCGTGATGAGCAAGCCCTAGCCCAAGCAGAAATATACAGCCACATCGAATCCCAAGCCGAAGCTGTAGCCCCAACCCAAGACCCCCTGACATCTCGTGACCGTCGCATCATCGGCGAGATTATCGAAGTCCAACCCGAATCAGTGCGTACAATCTGGATCGAAGGCGGGATTACGGTATGGGTTCAGTTCGTGGAAGGCGGACGACTGCCATTTGATAGGGACTGGTTCGCTACAAGAGTTGCAGAAGTTAAAGCAACATTACCAAAAACGCCACGGGAACAGAACGAACGCCTGAGCAATGAATTGGAAAAAGCCTGCACTGTTTTTGGTCTGTACCACGGTGAGATTGACTGGCTATCATTTAGCACCAAACTCTACCAAGACGGGCGTTTTGTCGGCTTCGTCTGGTGTAATCAAGAAGCGTGGTACGCAAGACCAAGACAGTACGGACTCAATCGTGTGGCTCCGAGTGCAGAACAAGTGATTGCGTTGTTGGGAGTCCGAGCGGTAATAGCGGCTTAGTTGCTGCAAGTGAGAAAGGCGATTGCACACCAAAAGAATCGCAATCGCCAACGAGTTTAGTCTCGAATAAACACAATCATGACACAAAATACAGCAAGTAACACTGCACTTCTTGATCCGGGTTTAGGTGACTGCCTAGAGAAAATTCTCTTACCTCCAACCGACCCCAACGCAGAGGTCAGACCAATTCGCAATTCGCAAGTCGCAATTATTTTAACTGCGAATTGCGAACTGGTAATTGCAAATTGTTTTTTGATGAGGCGATGCGGTTGCTGTCATTGTTAGAGGAGAGCGATCGCACTTGGGCTATCCAATATTTACTTTCTCGCTTTGCTAAGTCTGGTGGTACATTAATTATCGTATTACATGGCTCTAAGCTAACAAGCGTAGTAGGTAAAGCTACGGCTGGGCTGGCAGATACCTTTAAGCAATCGGTTAACTTTATTGGCTGTGTAGCTGTTGCGGTCAGCGCTGGTGGTCTACGCAAAATGAATGTTGCTAGTGGAGAATATTTCAAAGCCAACCCTAACAACTTTGGAGAATCTGTTAGTGGCGGCAATCTGGGCATAATTCCCGAATGGCTGAAGACCCATTTACACCCAGGCAATGGGCAACCAGATCCAGCCAGAACATTACTTCAGTTCTTTCCTGAATTGATTCAAGAGCATGAAAGGGCAGTCATACCTAAAGGGGAGAAGATTGCACCATCAAACGCAGTTAATCATCTGGAGTCCATTTTTTCAAAGCCTTATCAAGAAGTAGAATTTCTGGAACTAGAAGAAAATAGTATTTCTGAGGCTGATTTAGAACAGATTGTGGCAATTGTTGCGGCTACTGCTAGTCCTCCAGCTTCTTTTGCAGCTATCAGAAACAGCCGCAAGTGGGGTGAAGAGAAAAAGAGTGTTCTTTACTTGAGGAATGCCTTGTCACAATTGATTAACACTAACCGATTGTGCGGAAATGAAAAAGATGGTTTTAGCGTTATTAACGTTAACCAGTAATATTCGTCACACTTCTGGTTGAGTTCTGGTTGAGTTCTGGTTGAGTTCTGGTCGAGTTCTGGTCGAGTTCTGGTATTCTTACAGATGGTAAATAGAGTCTTTTTATTTCTCCAGTAAAATTTAATCTTTTAGAAACGCTTACCAGGAAAAACTACGTCCTTGCTCTTGATACTGTTTCAACATTTTTTGCACAAAAGCTTTACCAACACCAAAGTTTACAGTTAACTTTCTAACTGAAATATTTCCTGAGTGATAAGCATTGACTACTTTTTCTCTGAGAGCGACGGAATATGGTTTCATAATAATAGTTTATCTATTTTGCACTATTGTACTTCACGTTACTGGAAAGTGCTGTATGAGGCAATGAAATACTATAATCTTGCTAGCAATAGCTTTAAGTATTTAGGCGGATGTTACGATATTTTTATGAGGAATTTTAACAGTAAATGTAGTTCCAATTCCTACTTTACTTTCTAAATAAATTTCTCCATTGTGTCGTTCTACACATTTTTTAACAACTGCTAGACCTAGTCCAGTACCAACAATATTATTCACATTTTGACCTCGATAGAAAGGCTCATAAATCTTTTCTTGTTCTGTTGTTGGAATACCTATTCCCTGATCTATTACTTGAAAAAGTAAAGCCTCTGCTTCTGAGTTTAAAACCAAGTATATCTTACTTTCAGGAGATGAGTACTTAATAGCATTTAAAAGTAAGTTACTGAGGATGGAATACAGCAGTTTTTCATCTAGACTAGCTCGAAAACACTGCCCATGATTTCTAAACTCTATTAAATGTGAAATTGTACCAAAAAGTTGTAAATCTTCTACTAGATTTAAGCAGAAATTTTCTAGATTAATTAATCGAGGTTTGTAATCCAACTTCCCCGCTTCCGATCTTGTTAAGGTCAGTATATCTGTCAGCAGATGATTCATTAATTTGGCTGAAGACTGAATCCGATAAAGATTTTTTAACTGTATCTCATCCACCACTTCTTCAAGAATCTCTTGCAATAATTGAGATGATAGCAAAATGATGCTTAAAGGTGTACGAAATTCATGAGAAATCATCGAAAACAAGCGGATTTTTAATTCTCCAAATTCTTTCTCTTGCGCTAGTGAAAATTCTAAAGACTCAATCTTTTCACGTTTTATCCATTGCTGATCAAGAATAATACATAAACTAAGAATTACTGTAAGACTTAAAATAGTACCCAGGATTTCCATTAGGATTCTCAAGTGAATGCTGTTCTCAGATTCTTCTAGAGAACTTTGTAAATAGCGCTGTTCTTCAGCTTCAATATCTGCTATTATACGCAAGATTTCTTGCCGAAGCTTAACACTACGAGTAGTAATATTAATTTGTGCTTCTAATACTGTTTTATCTTTTTGATAAAGTTCTATTGATTGCTTCAAAAGCATTAATCTTTCATTAACTAACGAGTTCATTTGTGTAAAGTTCTGTTGTTGCTTCAAACTAGGATGTATTTGTTCTTTTAACAGTCTGAGTTGAGATTGTATATTTACTATGTCATTTTGATAACGCTTTAAATCTTGTTTATTTCCCAAAAATATGTATCCTCGTCGTGCTGATTCTGCCGACGTCATTGCCGCAGAAAAATTTGTTAAAGTATTGAGTGTCTGATAAGTACTCTGCACCTTATTAGCACCCTGTTGGATTTCAATTGTATTCTTAAAAGAAGCGAAAGTAACTATTCCCATAAGCAATAAAGTTAAAGCAAAACCTCCAGCAATCCATTTTCGTTGGGGAAACCATTTGATTAATTGCCACATCATAAAGTTAAGAGCTTCTCTAAAAAAGTAAAAAATTGAATATTATAGTTGAAGCATACGTGATAAATTTAAACTAATATCTACCTGCTGCGAAACAGAGGAATAAATTATGCGAATTCTTGTAGTTGAAGATGATATTCAACTGGCAGAGGTACTCACAGAAGCTTTAAGTAGACGGCAGTATGTAGTAGATGTCGCTAAAGATGGAGAAGCAGCTTGGAATTCAGCAGAATTATTTAAGTACGACTTGGTGGTATTGGATGTAACCTTACCAAGGCTAGATGGCATCCGGTTTTGTCAAAGGTTGCGTACTGCTAGCACTACTAATCCAGTATATCGAAACACTAGCGCCCCAGTGCTGATGTTGACAGCTCGTGATACTGTAGCTGATAAAATTGCTGGTTTCGACGCAGGAGCAGATGATTATGTTGCTAAACCATTTGATTTAGAAGAGTTAATGGCTCGTATACGTGCCTTACTCAGACGTGGTAATTCTGCAAGCACAATAAATTTATCTTGGGAGAAATTACACCTAAATCTCAGTACTTACGAGGCTACTTATGATTCTTATCCTTTGACATTAACACTAAAAGAATATGCTATTTTAGAACTGCTAGTTGCCAATGGCAGACGCGTATTAAGCCGTTCTAGCATTATTGAGCAGATTTGGTCAGTAGATGATTCTCCAGTAGAGGAGACTGTTCGGTCTCATATTAGATGTCTTCGACAAAAGCTCAGAGCTTTAGGTGCGCCAGAAAATTTTATTGAAACGGTTCATGGATTGGGCTATCGTCTCAAAAATAAATAATCTTTCTCTAGAAATATAACGTTTTATCATAGTATTTTTTCATACTTGTTAAACTGATATAAACAGTAAGAGTATATTAATCTTACATAATTTATTATATAAATTTATTGTCCTTTTTTATCTACACAAATTCTACACAAATTCTACACAGTAATTATATACATAGGTTGTACATTGATTAATTGTACATAGAAGAGAAAGCTAAAACACTAATCAATGAGTAGGGATAATAAGAGTAAGATAAAATTGCAAGATTCGTATAGTGGATGGTTAATTGAATTAATTCCGTTGTCTGAAGGTTACATATTTAAGTGTTGGACACCAGATGAGCAAATAGGGATTAGCAATAATCATGTTTATCCTCGACTGTATCAGGCTCTCATAGCAGCTAGGAAAAGGGTGAAACTAGAATCTGCAAGTTTAATCATCATCGACTTCCTAAATGAATATTATAAAAAGTGCAATCTTAGTCCTCAAGAATATAAATATCTAATAAATTCCATTTTGGACTTTACTACCTCAACAAGTAAACCTGAAAATTGAAACTTTTAAATTTAGCAAATAAAACTTTTGGTTATTATTACGATTTCTAGAGGAGAATTAGACTATTGAATATTTAAGCAATTATACAGGATGCATAAGACTACACTTTTTTCATTAAATGGAGTTAAAACTTTTCATGAATATTAACAGCAAAAGCTATGGTCGTGGCAGTGGTAGATTTTATATAGTGGATTGAATCTCTCATTATCTAGATTCCAACTACATCTATCAACCTTAAACCAACTGTATTAATATATAGCTCCAGGCTTTAGCTTGTGGGCTTAAACTTATTTAAAATAGGCTAAAACTACATAATAGCTAAATTTTAATATCTTGTTGTAGCTCTTGTTTACTATCTACCCAAAATCTGCACATTACTTATATATATAAGTTCTATTCTTATGTTTAGATGTTGTAAATACAAACTCAAGATTTTTATAATTAAGTGAAATCATCAAATTCATTTTTGCATATCATACGTTAGTTACTTAGCTTCTCAGTAAAACGGAAAAGTCTAACATGGAATATGCAATTAATAAGAGAACTCCAATAAATCATTCAATTTCATACTCATCAACACGGCTTTTTCTTCTGCTAATACCAAATTATTGTGAAGCTGCATAAAACTGTATAAGGCTAGAATGCTTCTTACTAAGCAAACTTTTTAGCCTTTTTATTCTATGCAACTTCATACAAAATTGGTATAAGAGCTTGCAAGGCTGAAATACTACTAAAATTTTGACTGTAAACAGACTAATACCAAATTATTGTGAAGCTGCATGAAACTATAGAAAGCTGGAATGATTGCCAAGCATAGTTTCTAGCCTTTTGATTCTATGCAACTTTATACAAAATTGGTATAACCCTCTTCTGTCACTTTCCGAGTATTCTGAATAAAAGAATCAAAAGAAAAAACTCTGAAAGGTAAGCAGGGCAATGGATGTAGAATTACAAATCCTAAAACATTTGGCGAGAGACGCTCACCCAACAGTTGCGATCGTAGATGAATATTGTGCAGAGTATAAAGACTTATTTAAAGAAGTAAGGAATTATGAGTGCTTCAAATATTTACACATGGGGATAATATCAACGATAAAACGAAAATCGTTACCAGAGATAGCAAAGGTAGTGAGCATAAATTCGGCACAGTCACTACACCATTTTTTAGCAAATTCAGATTGGTCAGTAAATAAATTAAAGCAACGAAGATTAAATAGGTTAAAGAAACAATTAGATGGTCGGGCAATTACATTAGTAATAGATGAAACAGGAGATAGGAAAAAAGGTAAAAAGACTGATGATGTAGCTAGACAATATTTAGGAAGTGTAGGAAAAATAGATAATGGAATAGTTTCAGTCAATGCTTATGGAGTTTGCGCTAATATAACTTTTCCATTAATCGTCAAAGTATTTAAACCAAAAGGGACATTAAAGGAGTCAGATAAATATAAAACTAAAATAGAGTTAGCATCAGAGATAATTACTGAATTAATCGAATCAGGCTTTAATATCGAATTAGTACTAGCAGATAGTTTATATGGTGAAAGTAGCCAATTTATTAGAAAACTAGCTGAATATAAATTAGGTTATGTCGTAGCGATAAGAAGTAATCATGGAGTCTGGTTGCCAGCAGGACAGAGGGTTAGGGCGAATAAGTGGTGTAAATTTGAGAGAACATTTAGCAATCAGAAATCAGAAATTAGATACATTAGGGAAATAATTTATGGTAAAAAAAGAGCCATAACTTACTGGGAAATAACTACTGACCCAGAAACTATGCCA
>NZ_JACJQM010000114.1:0-14748 GCF_014696655.1 Nostoc sp. FACHB-888
AGACAGATTATTAAACGATGGTGAACTAATTATTAAATGGGGCAGAAAAATCAAGAATAAGGGTAATGCTGTTATTGCAAGTTAAATGTCCGACAGCTTAATACTTGGAGAAATACATATCATGGGTTCACAATACTTTGACATCAAACCAATCGCCGGACGTATTGGGGCAAAAATCATTGGTGTTGACCTGAGCAGCAACCTTAGCGACGAAATCATCAGCGATATTCGTAAAACTTTAGTTAAACACAAAGTCATCTTCTTTCGAGGACAAAATCTCGATGCTAATGGACAAGTAGCCTTTGCCCGTCGCTTTGGAGAAGTCACTACAGCTCATCCCACTGTCCCATCACTTCCAGACAACCCAGAAATTCTTGACCTAAATTATGGACGAACTGTAAGCCGTGCTAATACATGGCACACCGATGTCACATTTGTAGACCGTCCCCCTCTAGGTTCTATTTTACGAGCCTTGGTGATTCCCCCATCTGGAGGTGATACCATTTGGGCAAACTCCGTGACTGCCTACGAAGATTTACCAAACCATTTGCGTAACCTCGCTGACCAACTCTGGGCAATACACAGCAACGCTTACGACTATGCAGCAGCTGTAGTAGATGTTCCCGAAGAAGTCCGTGCTTATCGAGAAGTCTTCACCTCTACCGTATACGAAACCTTACATCCAGTAGTGCGCGTTCATCCGGAATCGGGTGAACGGGGATTATTTATCGGTGGTTTCGTGCGCCGCCTGCGCGGTTTATCACAGAATGAATCAGATGAAATTGTGAAATTGTTGCAGGCTTACATCACTCGTCCTGAAAATACAGTGCGGTGGCGTTGGCAAGTAGGAGATGTAGCTTTCTGGGATAATCGCGCTACTCAACATTATGCGATCGCAGACTACGGCAATCAACCTCGTCATGTTCAGCGTGTAACAATCGTTGGCGATATCCCAGTTGGTATCGATGGTAAACAAAGTGAAGCCATCAAAGGAGATTCTTCTGTCTATAACCGACGTGAACCTGCTTTAGTTTAGAAAAGGTAAAAAAGGTTTTTATCCTTGTACGGGCAGTCCGTATCTTGCAGGTACTCCTTGGAGAGTAGAATAGCTGCTACGCGTCTACAAGCCAGGAAACCCACCTACACGGCTGCCCTCGTTTTTGTGGTCAAAAATCTTGAACCACAAAGACACTAAGCATTTGCTAGACAACAGAAAATATTAGTACCAGAAAAAATAGTGGTTTTAGCAATACAATCGGGTTGTCCTTTAGAAACCTTTTTAGCAAGTTGGGCATTCTGACGGTTCTTATATCCGCTTTCGTCTTATCGTTTCACAACGTCGCTGTGCGAGTTTTGTTTTCAGAACATCTCGTACTGGGTTTATTTTTACTCGGTGGATATGTTAAACCGGATTTGCAGAACTCATTATTGCTCATGTTCATGCGAATGCTACTAGTGGTTCCACTTATGGCATCTCTAGCATTCAAGTTATATCCATCTGGTGGTAAAGAATTTCGAGAGTTATTCAGCCGCCAACGCACTGATGTTTTGCTCCAAGCATTGGGCTGTGGAGTATTAATGTTTGTATATATTGCCTTACTCTATATTGGTATTGGCTTAATTCCCACTGGCATTGCCATGACCCTCTTCTTTACCTATCCTGTGTTTACGGCATTGCTTGCTTGGAGGTTTTTTGGCGAACGTCCTACACTCTTCCGTTGGCTGGTGATGGTGATTATTTTGGGGGGTAGCGTACTCACAATTCCTCAATCTTCTGCTGCTTACAGTAGTGGCACCATTACTACTGGCATTTTCGCCAGTGTTGGCTCTGGGGTTGTTTACGCTTTTTATAAAGTCATGGCCCAAAAATGTTTAGAAAAATTTCATCCAGTTCCTTTCACCTGGATTAGTTTTACCTGCACCCTACTGTTTTCTGGTATCAGCTTACTATTTTGGCCACTTCCCAGCACTCAATTGGATTGGACACCCCTGTGGATTGGTAGTATTTTTTCAGGTGTAGTCAGTTTTATAGGACACACATTCAATAATATAGGAATTCGTATGATTGGTGCAACTAAGGCTTCTATTATCGGTGCAAGCAGTCCAGCATTAACAGTATTAGTCGCATGGATCGCAATTAGTGAAACTTTAAATTTGATTCAAAGCTTGGGAATTGGGATTGTCACATTAGGAATTGCACTGTTAAGTGGAGAAGGCTTTATCCGTAGACGTAGCCTTTCATAGAAATCTTCTAGATTACGAATTACATAGCTTGCTTCCTGTAAAGTATTAGGAATTATGTCTGCCTCCGTTATTCAATTTGATATTTAGCGATTTAATACTTGCCTGCTCATAAACCAACTGAATAATAAAGCTGTTCCCACTCCCCAAGCACTATTGACTAATAAGGCAGTAATAATTCCAGCTGGTTGCCAACCTCCGCCAATGGGTAGACCTTTCGATGGTGCAACTACAAACCAAGCCACTAATGTCGGAGCAACAGCACCAAAAATTAGCGATGCTATCCAATATTTTCTATTTACTTGCCAACCCACTGTAATAGTCGCCCACACTAAACCCCAAACTCCTCCCCAGAAAGCAGCTGATAGAAATTGGGGTATACCAAAAGGCTGTGTAGGTGTGGTTTGAAAAGGTGGACGGGGCGCAAAGTTAATTGCATGAAGCAGCACCAGCAAGCCTTGGTGAAATACCAGCACAGCAATAAATCCAGCAATGAAAGCTAGAACAAATCGAGAGAATTCTGCTTTTTGAGTCATCAGGTAGCTTGCTTCCTTAGAATGATTTATGATAACTTCTTACTTAAGTTAACTGCGGTAATCTCATCAATTTATAGTAGTTTATCTCATAAACTGATGCGTGCTTAAATTGTATAAACACTCTTTAGGGTCGTTAACTGTTGACGGTTAACGGTTATCAGTCATCAGCCTTCATGTAAATGTTCAAGTTAAAGTGTGTAACAGCTTAACTTAATCACTAAAATCAGCGTAAGTAAAGGTGTGAATGTAGTAATTGCTGCTTGCAATCCAGAAAGATTAGAGAAAGCTGTAGCTGATATCCAATCCTTACCCACCCCAGGGGCTAAGATTATCTCTATTAGTGCCGACCTCACTCAAGCATCCAACTTATTGAAAAATTTTGTTCTTCAATAAGTTGGATGCTTGAGTATTCCAAATATTAATATCTTGCTTGCACCAGCACCAGGTAATTCCCATTACTTGGTGCTTTTGATTTTTTATTTCATAAATTTATTTTATCGTTTTAAAAAGAAAGAGTATTTGCTGTTATCCGAGCTAGACCATAATATTAAATTCATAAGCCACTCAGCTTGCCAGTTGAAGAACAAAATTACATTTGTAATTAATGGCTAGCTCCAATTATCGTCTGAAAATTTTTTGTTAAATAGTTGTAGAGAAAAATATGACTTGGCTAATTGGTACATTATTTATTGGTATGTCTGCGGCTTTCGCAACCACATTTGATGACAATTTATATTTAACTGCTTTTTTTGGAAAAGTAAATCATATATTTCGTCCAAAACACGTTATTATTGGCGAATTTGTGGGATTTACTACATTAGTAATGGCTAGCCTGCCTGGTTTTTTCGGTGGATTAGTTCTTCCGGAATCATGGATTGGATTGCTAGGGCTTCTCCCAATTATAATTGGTATCAGCCATCTTATGAACCGAGAACAGCAAGAAGATATTGTACAAACTGTATTAGTAAATTTTGACTATTCAATCAAATATAAACGCCATAAAAAAAGCTTATTAGCAACTCTAAGAGATCCTCAAACCTATCGTGTTTCTGCTGTTACTATTGCCAATGGTGGAAATAATATCGGTATCTATGTTCCATTATTCGCTAGTAGTAATGTTCCTAGCTTGGCAGTAATTTTGTGTGTTTTCTATGTATCAATTGGATTTTGGTGCTTTCTCTCTTACAATCTGACTCGGAATCCTGTAATGGCTTCTGTATTTACTCGCTATGGTCGGAAGGTCTTTCCATTTGTCTTAATATACTTAGGGTTATCCATCATCGTTAAAAGTGGAACTTATCAACTTGTACCTAATCTAGCAATGCTTTTCAAATAAATTGTAGACATGAAAATTATCAAAATCACTTTAATGATTTTAATCCTTTTAATCAATTTAGTAATTTCTGCCCCCTCTTGGGCAGATGAAACATCACACTTAAGCGTAAATACTGACTATTTCATCGGGCAAAAAGTTATCTGGCTTTATAAAGCTCGTGCCGACTCAGAAAATACTCAAAGAATTCCTGCCGAAGTTATCAAATTAGGCTCTAAGCAAGTGCAAGTAAAAGTACATAAAAATAAAAATGAGTTCGTTAATCGCTGGGTAAATCGAGACAGATTGGAAGTTAACAAAAGTGGCAATTCTTTTAAATGATACAAATAAAATTTAATAAACAAAATTTATATAAAATGCAGTACTGCACTTTAAATATCTAGTTAAAATTTATCATCATTTTTATTTATGGTTATGGAAAACAATAGTGTTTGATTTCAGCAATTCACTAGTATTAAAGTAAAACCAAGGTTAAACAAAACAAAAAAACAATACTCAATAGGAATGAATTTAATGAATAATCTAAACTCCAAACAAATAACTTTTTGGCTTTTGACTTCTGCATTTATGCTACTTCTGACGGTATTTTCTCTTTTTGATCAGCCCTATGCTTTAGCTCAATTAGAGATATCACCAGCACCTACAGAAGCTACATCAACTCCAATAGTAACTCCGGCTATCATGCCTCCAACAGTATTGCCAGTAGATAGTGTAGCTGCAAATGTTCAGCGTCTCTTAACAACTAATGAATGTGCTGGATGCAACCTATTTGGAGCGCAATTAGACAATGCAAATCTGCAAGCAGCTAACTTAGCAGGTGCAAATTTACAAGAAGCAGAATTAGAAAAAGCAAATCTACAAGGAATAAACCTTGCAACAGCTAATTTACAGGGAGTAGATTTAAGCAAAGCAAACATAAGTGGAGCAAATCTGCAAGGTGCAAACTTATTTGATGCAGATTTAGAGGGAGCAAACCTGCTAGGAGCTGATTTACAAGGCGCGAACTTACAAAAGGCAGATTTACAAAAAACAAATCTTACAAATGCCAATATCCAAGGTGCAAACTTGCTAGGAGCTGATTTGGAAGATGCGATCATACCTCTAGGATTTACGAATCAGTATCAGTATCAATAATTCCTGGTGTTTAGCTAAGTGAATGGATATCTCAGCTAGGGAGCGATTCCTAGCTTATTTATATTGATGGCGATCGCTTTGCTGCTACTACAAACATGACTAATCGCCTCGCTAAAGGTTATCAAATTCCAGACGAACTTGCCAGTCACTATCATTTGTGAGTGCTTGAGAAAGTATTATAATCACTTCTGAATCTTGTAAATGTCCTAAAGTTAAAGCAGCAGACCGACGCACAAGTGCTGATTCATGAAAAATCAAATTCAAAGGTTGGGGGAATTTTTCTAGTTGATTTATATATCGCAGTGTGGTAATTGCTGCTTCTCTTAATTCAGGGTTATCTGATTCTAAAAATGGTAAAATGTCTGGTAAAGACTGAATATCATGAATTTTCCGTAAAAGCATTAAAATATTTAATTGTGTATTGATATTATTACTTTGCAACTTATCTAGTAAAAATAGTAGTTCATCTTGCGTAATTAACTCATTTAAAGCTGAAGCTGCTTCAGTGCGAATGTCTATATCTACTGAATTGAGGCATTCAATTAAGCAGGAATAGCAACAGGATTGGCAATCTGCCAGAGGGCAGATATTGGTATTTTTTGCACAGTAATGTTTTCATCTTTGAGGGCGACGATTAAAGCATGGATTGTTTTATCATCGCCCAAATGTTGTAAAGTTTTGACAGCTACTATACGCTCATTTACATCAGGCGATCGCAGCACCTCTAACCAATATTTTAGGCCATTGTTCATTCTTTTAAACTAATAATAGTTAACGTAATAAGAAGGGAATCTGCACAGTAATAGCATTAGTTGGGCATTCTTTTTCACAGGGTAAACAAAACCAACACTCGTCATATTTCATGTAAGCTTTGCCTGTCTATGGATTTTTTGCTAGCACATCTAAGGGGCAAACCTCAATACAAGCAGTGCATTTTTCTAAACATTTAGATTCATCAACAATCACAGGAACCTCTACTCTTTGTATGATTAAAACCATAAATTTATTACTCCCTAATTCAACTAAAGTTTGAATTTTAACAAGACGTTGCTCTATTGGTTGATTTGTTACAAAATATTCCAGTTGCTCGCAAAGACTATTATGATTATTTAGTTATCCAGCGTTGCGCGGATAAAACGATAGCCTAAATCAATTTCCGTCAAATTGCGAATATCACCATACTGTTTTACCCAATCGCCACTACTTAAATCTGCTGCCAATAACTGTAATCTTTTATTGATTAAATCTTGATTAGCTAAAGCAAAAGATGATATTCCCGCACGTACTTCTGGTTGAAGATATAACTCTGGTCTTCTCCACGCTGCTGCTGCGAATAAATCAGATAAGTCGTATGGTAACAAAAGGGGTATGGCTTCAACACGCCTTTTAGTATTAGTATGAATTAAACTAATCTGTTCATTAAGTGGTAAAAATCGTAAGGCATCTTCCCATAAAAACGGGAAATAATCATAAAGCCATATTTTCTTAGCAAACCTAATATCAAAACTTAGCAAAACTATTGCCCCATGTCTAACAACTCGTTACATTTCTTGAAACGCTTTTTCAAGATGAACAAAGTGATGAATTGCCAGGATACTGATAAGGCCATCAACAGACTTATCTGGTAGAGGTAAATTTTCTGCATAGCCAGTAAACCACTTAATTTGTGGATGCTCTTTTGCTTGTTTTTGCATCACTACAGAAGGTTCAATAGCATTAACAATAAATCCTTGGTTAGCTAGTGCTAAACTGTAACCACCAGTACCAGCCCCAATATCAGCGATAATACTATCTTTGGGTAAATTAAGTAAATTAACTAATGTATTGACAATGCGCTGGTCAGTAACACGAGTTTTTGAGTATTGTTGACCAATTGAATTATAAATAGGCATTATTTTAGCTCACAGCTACATCATAAAGTTCTTTGACTCTATCTATTTCCACGATATAAGCATCTACAGGCATCCATACCCATTGCGATCGCACCACTTCGTCGAATGTTAGCTTTTTCTAAAATCAGCACCTCCGCATCGGGATTTGCTTGTTTGGCTTTAATTCCAGCCATCGTTCCAGCTGTACCGCCACCGATGACAAGTACATCAGTTTTTATCCGTTGGGTATTGATGTCCATAAGCTTTTAGAACTGGGCGAGTAAAGAGTAGGGAGGGAATTTTTAGGATTTGTTACCGTTCCAAACGATGTCTTTAACCTGAATTTCCTTGGGAACTAGCTTAATTTGATGAAAAGTATCGGCAATATTTTGTTGCTGAGTAATTACTTCATCTGTCAAAGGTAAAACGCCATACTTCCGGCGCTTTTCAGCAATTTCCAATGCGGCTACTTTAATACCTAATTCTGGTTCGAGGAACTTGGCAACCTCGTCTGGATTATTTGTTGCCCATTTATCTATTTTGGTGACTTCATCTAAAAGAGTTTTTAATAAATCTGGATGAGAATTGACAAACTCTTGACGAGCAAGATAATAACCCCGATTTGGTGCTAAATTTGTCGCATCTGTTAAAGTTCTCACATCTATATCGTGTTCAACTGCTGCTAAGTAAGGGTCCCAAATTGCCCAAGCATCAACGTTACCACTTTCAAAAGCTGCACGGGCATCTGCTGGTGTTAGATGTATTGGCTTGATGTCACTATATTTTAATCCGGCAGCTTCTACAGCTTTGAAAACAAGATAGTTAGTGTTCGATCCTTTGGCAAAGGCAACTTTTTTACCTTTAAGTTCAGCAACACTTTTAATTGGTGAATTTTTCGGTACAACAATTGCTTCAGCTTTAGGACTCCAAGGATCATAAGCAACATAAAGCAAGGGAGTACCTGCCGCTTGGGCAAAAATAGGGGGTGATTCACCTGTATAGCCAAAGTCAATACTACCTGCGTTCATCGCTTCCAACATAGGCGGACCTGCGGGAAATTCTGCCCATGTCACCGAAGCACCAGCAGCAGTTAAAGTTTGCCCTAAACTGCTTCGATTCTTCAGAGCATTGAGAATAGTCGCCGCTTTTTGATAGCCGATACGAACTACAATACCTTTATTTGTTGTCTGCGTTGTGGCGGAATTAACTGTGTTGTTAGGAGAACACGCAGATATAACAAGAGTCAAACTTAACCCGCAGGCAAAGAATAAGGCAAATGTGCCAATTTTCCACGTTCCATAATTCTGAAGAAAGTTGCTGACAATCTTCATAAGTCGATGTAATAAATACTTGGTTAACATACGTACATTCAGGCTATAAGCAAATTCAATACCACGATAAAACGGGCGATTTACAGTATTTACTAATAGAATATTCACATAGATAAGCAGCAAACGCAAGATCCGAAAAATTATGTGTAGTGGTAAAACGCTGAATCTAACACCAAGTTTGTCCGAGTATCTGTGCATGTTTACGCGAACCAGAAAAACTCTTGCAGTTACGACAATAAACGGCTTACTATCTCCATTCATGAGTTCAACACTAAACTATCTCAAGACGATCGCATAGACTTAAGTTTGATTGCGATGCCAACTCTTGAAGACGCTACGCATAGCTTCTCCGTAGTAGTATGGTGGGATTCTCTACGAGACGCTACGCCAACACCTAGGTAGATGGACTAACTTTAGCACCCAAGCGTTATGGTAATTCCTAATTAAGAGGCGTTGGGTTTGATTTGTTGTAGAAAATCGATATTTAAATCTAGCTTATTTCCTAGCCATAGAGCGTGTGCTGTATGATCTGTGACATCATCACCTGTTTCAGGGTGTACAAGAATATCCAACTCCTCACGGTTCAGCATTAGCCAGGGTACAACTTGAGGAAATTGGTTTGGTGCGAAGGCAACTTGATACATTGATTTTGGATGGGGGCCAATGGGCTGATCATGGCAGCGTCCCAGTCGCACTTCAAATTTAGCTCCTAATTCTTCTCGGATACGGGTGGCAATGTCACGAGTTTCGCTATCGTAATAGACATGAGCGTGAAAACCAGTGATGATGCTATTTTCTTTCATTACCGTTCTTGCTGAGTTGGTCGAATGAGAATTTCATTGACATTAACATGGGGTGGCTGAGTTACAGCATAAGCGATGTCTACGACGGGCTACGCCTACGCTCTGGCAATATCTTCACTTTGCAATGGTGCGATCGCCTTGATTCGTTCTTCAACATTCTTTTTGGCTACAGGATCGGTGACATGATTATTGATTTCTGTCTCCACCAAACCACGTTCAATGATAGTGACGCGGATATTATCTTGCAGAACTTCTTGCCGTAGGGATTCTGAAATAGCATTCACGCCCCATTTAGTTGCGTTGTATATCCCGACACCTGCACGCGCTATACGACCTGCTACTGATGAGATATTAACTATATGCCCTCGGCCTTGGGCTTTGAAAATTGGTAGGACGGCATGGGTAGCATAAAGCAATCCGAAGACATTGACATCAAACATCCGCCGCCAGTCTGAAGTGTTGCCACCATGAATATTACCTGTGAGGGCTACACCTGCGTTGTTCACTAAGATATCCACTTGCCCTAACGCTGCATTTGCTTTGTGGATGAGGTTGTTGGCTTGGGTTTCGTCGGTGATATCGGTAACTATGGGTAAAGCCTGCCCACCACTGGATTCGATGCGTTTTGCTAATACTTCCAAGCGATCGCTTCTTCTAGCTGCAATTACCACTTTTGCCCCTTCTGCTGCTAAGGTAATGGCCGTAGCTTCACCAATACCCGCAGAAGCCCCAGTAATAATGGCTACTTTACCGTCTAATTTTCCTATCATAATTTACTCTTAATATCTCTTGAGTTTAATCTACTATAAATTGGGTGATTTACAGTAATTTATATTAAATTGTGCTGAAAAGCAAAATAAAATTGCGTTTTAGGATTAACAGAAATTACTAAACCAAAGGATCTGCAAACTAATAGTGGCGCATCGTATGTACTAGGAAATATCCAAATCCATATCAGCAGGCTAATAATGCAGTATCTAGACGGCATATTTGTTTCCAAGTTGACAACTTGGAGGCTTTTGCAAAACATCTCCAAGCACATGGGGTAGAAATTATTAACGGCCAACCCATACCATTCACCAAGCGCTTTTTCATTCGTGATCCTGGTGGTAATCGCCTAGAAATAGCAGAATCCGCAAATTTAAATCCAGACTCTTGACTTCCCCCTGAATTATGGCAAACTAATATTTAGATAAGCTAAGTATTAAAAGTGCGTAAGACTTGTGACCATATTTACAGGAAATACAGATGTATCAAAATCACTACCTAATAATTCTCAAGCAGTGATTTTGGAAACCCAAGGACTGACACGTTATTTTGACAAAGCGATCGCAGTTGACGATTTAAACATCACTGTAGAACAAGGTGAAATATTTGGCTTACTCGGCCCTAATGGGGCAGGCAAAAGTACAGTCATCAAAATGTTGACCACCTTGTTACCCATCAGTGCCGGAAACGCAACTATAGCAGGCTATGACGTGACACATCAGGCTGCTGGTGTGAGGCGAATATTAGGTTATGTACCCCAAGCTCTATCTGCTGACGGCAGCCTGACAGGTTACGAAAACCTGTTAATCTTTGCCAAACTGTATGACATTCCCCGTAGCCGCCGACAAAGGTGTATTCAAGACGTTCTTGGTTTTATGGGTTTGCAAGACGCAGCTCATCGCTTGGTACGCAACTATTCTGGTGGCATGATTCGCAAGCTAGAAATTGCCCAATCAATTATGCATCAACCCCGAATTTTATTCCTTGATGAGCCGACTGTGGGACTAGATCCCATTGCCCGTAATCAGGTATGGCAACTTGTACAACAACTCCGGGCAGATTATGGCACAACTATCTTTTTAACTACTCACTTTTTAGAAGAAGCCGATAGTCTGTGTAGTCGAGTTGTGATTATGCAGCAAGGCCAAGTTGTGACAACAGGCGTACCCAGTGACTTAAAAGCCGCTTTGGGTAAACCTAATGCAACTTTGGATGATGTCTTTATTCACCACACAGGCGACCAATTAAAATCAGGAGGAGTTAACTACCGTGACACAGCAAGAACCAGACGTACATCTCAACGGTTGGGTTAAGACAAAACTATATCACCGAACTAATCATGTCATCTCTGCACTGAATCAGATATTCGCAAAAACTCTGGTAATTGCCGAAATGGAAGTGCGAAAACTCCGGCATGATCCTACTGATTTAGTAATTCGCGCCGTACAACCAGCATTATGGCTACTGATTTTTGGTCAAGTCTTCTCTCGTCTGCGAGCAATACCCACAGGGAATTTACCTTATTTAGACTTCATGGCGGCGGGTATTTTGGCACAGAGTGTATTGTTTGTCGCCATTTTTACAGGTGGGATGACACTGATTTGGGAGCGAGATTTAGGAGTTGTACATAAATTCTTGGCTAGTCCGACACCCCGTATAGCAATGGTTTTGGGTAAGTCTTTGGCTTGTGGGGTACGCTGCTTATCACAAGTATTTATTATTTATGGATTGTCGTTTTTCTTAGGTGTGCAACTCAATCTGCATCCTTTAGCTTTTTTGCAAGTCTTACTAGTCGTGATGCTGGGGGCTGGTTGTTTTTGCACTTTTTCGTTAATCATTGGCTGTCTGGTGAAAACCAGAGAACGGATGACAGGAATTGGGCAATTGTTAACTATGCCGTTATTTTTTGCCAGTAATGCTATCTATCCCATTTCATTAATGCCCAACTGGTTAAAGTTTTTATCCCACATCAATCCTTTGACTTATGAGGTAGATGCATTACGTGGAACGATGTTAGTCAACGGCACTAGTATCTATGGCTTTGGTTGGGATTGTACAATTCTCTTGTTAACATTAATCGGCTTGACCCTTATCTGTGGACGACTTTATCCACGGGTAGCAATGTAATCAGGAGAACATTAAGCATTATGAAACTCGATAAACCTACTCAGGGTGCAACTTCCGAAGAATGTGCTGCCAAAGTCATGGAGACAGTTCCGTTAATGATGCGGTTTATTCGAGCGGATATGCGGGTTCATAGTGCTGCTTCTTTATCAGTACCACAGTTGCGATCGCTAGCATTTCTCAACCGCAATCCAGGTGCTTCGCTATCTGAGTTGGCAGAACACTTAGGTGTTACCTGTGCCACAGCTTCAGCTACCACAGAACGGTTAGTACAGCGCAACTTAGTACAACGCATAGATGATCCCCAAGAACGGCGGCGAGTCCTTTTGAATCTGACTGAGGAGGGAAGGCATAATTTAAAGCAATCCCAAGACCAAACTCGCGCTCATATTGCCGAACTTCTGGATCATCTCACACCAGAGCAAATTTCCCATATTGAAGAAGGATTAGGTCTACTAAAAAATGTCTTCGAGCAAACGGAAATTAAACCTCCCCAATGATGAATCTGCACAACACGATCCTTTTGCAGCGCTGAGGTTTCGTGACTATCGACTATTTACGATTGGGCGTGTACTTTTATTTATCGGGTCACAAATGCAGACTGTGGCCATTGGCTGGGAACTTTATGAGCGCACTGACTCAGCTTTGGCATTGGGTGGTGTAGGGTTAGCCCAAGTTTTACCGATGATTGCCCTCACGTTGATTAGTGGCGATGTTGCTGATCGCCGCAATCGCAAACTGACGATGTTACTATCAGTACTGCTGCTAGTCTTTTGTTCACTGGGTTTAGCAGTACTTTCCTGGATTCAGGGTGCAGTAGTTTTAATCTACGCCTGCTTGGTATTAACAGGTATTGCAAGGGCTTTCTTGAAACCTGCTAGTGATGCCTTAATGTGGCAATTAATACCTGTTGCCGCCTTTACCAATGCCGCCACCTGGAATAGTAGTAGCTTTCAATTAGCTTCAGTTATCGGCCCAGCCTTGGGAGGATTTGGGATTGCGCTGCTGGGGAGTGCTACAGGCGTATATGTATTAGCTGCGATCGCTGGATTGCTTTGTTTTATTTTAACGGTGGCGATATCAAAACAAAAAACAATTCGTTCCACAGAACCAGTTTCACTCAAAGCACTGTCAGCCGGGGCTAAGTTTGTCTGGCAAAATCAATTAATTTTGGCAGCCATTACCCTGGATATGTTTGCAGTTTTGCTAGGGGGTGCGATCGCGCTGCTACCGATTTTCGCCAGGGATATTTTGCAGGTAGGGCCATTAGAGTTGGGTTATTTACAAGCAGCCCCTTCCATTGGGGCTTTATTTATGGCTGTTTTACTGGCATATTTACCACCTTTACGCAAAGCCGGGCCAGCCTTACTCTGGTCGGTAGTTGGCTTTGGTGTAGTGACAATTATTTTTGGGCTATCTCGTTCGTTGTGGTTGTCACTATTGATGCTGATGTTGAGTGGCGCACTAGATACAATTAGCGTTGTGATTCGTCATACTTTGGTGCAAATTAGAACGCCAGATCATTTACGTGGCCGAGTGGCAGCTATTAATAGTGTATTTATCAGTGCTTCTAATGAGTTAGGTGGCTTTGAATCAGGTTTGACAGCTGCTCTTTTTGGCCCAGTCATCTCTGTAGTTGGCGGTGGCATTGGTACAATTGTAGTGGTAATTGCGGTAGCTATGATCTGGCCGGGAATTACCAAGCTAGGATCATTGCAAGAGTATAAATAATGCAAGTTGTGGATGAAGAAGTTTTGCACGTTCCCATAATTGATATTAGTGCATTAGTTGGGAAAACAGGCGAGTCTCCTTCCCTGCTGGACGCTACGCGATCGCGGAACTTTCGCTTTAGCAATACGGAGACGCTACGCGATCGCCATACCGTTGCCACTCAAATCAGGCAGGCGTGCCAAGAGTTTGGTTTCTTCTATATCATTGGACATGGAGTAAATGAACAGTTACAGGCGCGGCTAGAACAACTCAGCCAACAATTCTTTGCTCAGGATTTAGAAACTAAACTTGAGATGCGTATGGCTTTAGGTGGTAGAGCATGGCGAGGATATTTCCCTGTAGGCAACGAATTGACATCAGGTACACCTGACTTAAAGGAAGGCATCTACTTTGGTGCAGAACTTGAAGAAAACCACCCACTCGTGCAAGCGAACACCCCAATGCACGGTCGCAACCTCTTTCCATCCAAGATCCCGCAATTTAAAGAAACAGTACTTGAATATATCGAGTCAATGACCAAACTCGGACACACCTTAATGACTGGTATTGCTCTAAGTTTGGGATTACAAGAGTCATACTTTGCAGACCGTTATACAAAAGACCCATTAATATTATTTCGGATTTTTAATTACCCTCCCCATCCATTACCATCTGAAGATAAATACAGTTGGGGTGTTGGTGAACATACTGATTACGGTGTATTAACGATTCTCAAACAAGATGATATCGGTGGGTTACAAGTCAAATCACAATCCGGCTGGATAGACGCACCACCTATAGAACCCATTTGACATCTAAGAAGGTACTGCAAGCCTCTTAATCATTAGCCTGATGAAGCAGAGATTGAGTTTGGCAGTGGCATTAACCAGGGTTCGT
>NZ_JACJQM010000115.1:0-14706 GCF_014696655.1 Nostoc sp. FACHB-888
AATTTTAAGTGCCAAGCCTTACGGTGTGGTAGATGTGCCAATGCACCCAATAAAGTCAACAACGCATTATTGACTTTATTTTCATTATTGTCTGTGTTGCGATCAAAATAATTCCCTGTCCGGTAAGCTGACTCTCCAACTGTATAAGCACTACCGTTAAAAACTACACGCCCTGGCACATCTTCCATCTCGGCATTGGTTATATAGCTGGGGACACGAACTACTTCAAAGCCATCGACTAAAAGTTTGAGACTTCCGTAACCGTTATCGAAACCCGCAGGAAAAATTTTTTGTAAGGTGTGAATGTTTGACATAGGCTCCAAGTAATAAACTTTAATTTGTGAAAATTATCTGTTCAAGTGATCTGCAAGAGCAAGAGAAAGAAGAATAAAATAACTTTTCCTTTTTTTCCTAATCTCAAGAGCTTATCATAACCCCTTGGGGGCTAAATGGGGCACAAAATGTCAACCAGTCAAATATACCCCATTTAGCACCTATAAATACCCTATATAGGGGTCAAAATGTTACCAAAGGACTGAACCATCACTGGGGTATACATAGCCCCTATATAGCCCCTGCCGAAGATTTTTGAAATCTTTTCTATCAACGCAGCAGAAATTAATTTAGATCGTTGTTGACTCTTTGATTTATACTCTCTGTCAAGGTCTAAATTAGCTTTACGTAAGATGGCGAGCTTTGGCTCTGATACAGTTGGAATTTACCCACGAGAAATTGGTCGCATTGATAGGCTATTCCTGAGCAAGAAATTTTCTATGCAAGACTTGTAAGGTCTATGCTGGCACTTGAGCAGCAAAAAAATCTTCTCATGCGACGGCTAAAGCGTTCTGCAAATGGGTCTGAACTCTGTGCCGAGGTGAATAAAACAGAAGCAGAAATAACCCAAATCCTTGAACAAGGGCAACTGGCAAAACATTTAATGATTACAGCCAACCTCCGCTTAGTGGTTGCAGTCGCTAAAAAATATCGTTGGAGTAACCTAGAATTTTTGGATCTGATTCAAGAGGGAGCAATAGGTTTACATAAAGCGGTAGAAAAATTTGAGCCGAATCGGGGCTATAAATTCTCTACTTATGCAAAAGGCGTGGATTCGGCAGTCAATTACCAGAGCAGTTGCAGAACAATTTCACACTATTCGCCTACCCCATAAGAGACTATTTATAAAGTAAATCTAAAAGCCAGAAGAAAGAAGTTGACTGAAATGAGTGAGGCTGCCATATATGCCGTTATGACTCGAATTATGTTACGTCGTCTAGCCGTCTAAAAATTTACTTTATAAATGGTCTCTGACCAACCCCTAAATAACCCATTTGTGGGAGCCAAATCACTCAATAAAATTTATCTGGCTTATGGGGTATATTTGGCCTTATATGTACCCCGTGAGAAATTTTGGATTTGAATTTTAGTAAACAAGGTCAACAGACGTGACATAAAATGATTAACGTCAAGCTTACGCTGAACGAGACTATTAGTCGAACTATTTGGGATTTGAAAATTTGGTTCAATAAATGTTGCTTGATTACGTAGGACAAGCAATAGAATATTCTGCTCCAGACCTTAGCTGTCAACCTTAAATAGTAATATTCGCTAAATAACTCAATTCTTGAAATTACAAATCTAATTGTTTATGGACCGAAATTCGACAAAAGTAATTGCTATTTTGAATCAATCCGGTGGTGCAGGTAAGTCAACTTTAACTCAAAACCTTGGCTATCATCTTGCAATTAAACACAAAGTACTACTTGTAGATCTAGACCCGCAAGCATCATTAACAGCCTTTATGGGATTAAGTAAAGAGAAGCTCACCGACGAGCAAAATATTTATGGTGTCCTTACTGAACGTACAGCTTTACATATATGGGAAAAAACTATTCATGGAATGTATTTGATTCCTACCAATATCAAACTTGCTGGGACAGAACGAGAAATTCTTCAGGATATGACAATCGATAACCGTACACGGCTAAAACTTGTACTTGATGATGTCCTAGACCAGTTCGACTACATTCTTATCGATTGTCCTCCTTCTTTGGGCATACTGAGTATCATGAGTTTAGTAGCTGCTACTCATGTAGTAATTCCTTTACAAACACAATATAAGTGCTACCTTGGCACAGACCAACTACTCCAAACTATTGCTCGTGTAAAAAAAGGAGGACATCAGAAATTAGAAATTGCTTGTATAGTTCCAATGATGTACGATAGTCGAAATTTACAAGACGCAGGGATATTATCAGAGGTTAAACAACAGGTAGAAGGGCGTATATACGTTGCTTCCCCTATTCCTAAATCAACAGTATTTCCAGATGCAGCTCAGGCTAACGTGCCGCTTGCTCTTTACAAAAAAAATCATCCCGCAGTTCCCATACTTGAAGACATTGCAAATTACATTATTAAATTATGAGTGAACGTACATTAGATAGATTATCTGGTTTGGATGGGCTATTCGGAAATGACGAAGACGCTACGACACAAGCTTCAATGTTCCCAATATCCCAAATTATTCTTCCTAAATCTCAACCCCGACGATATTTTGATCAAAATAAACTCGAGTCTCTTGCTAATAGCATTAAAGAAGTAGGGTTGCTAGAGCCTATAGTTGTTAGGTGTATTAGAGAAAATACCTACGAACTTGTAGCAGGCGAACGTCGCCTTAAAGCTTGCCAAATAGCTAAGTTAGAAAATGTAGCTGTAAATATCATCGAATGCGATAACATCACAGCAAGCCGCATTCGTTTAGTTGAAAACCTTCAACGTGAAGACCTGAATGTTTATGAAGAAACTATTGGAATTTTAGAACTACTTGCAATGTTGCTAGAGATAGACCAGGAAACAGTAGTTCAACACATGTATCAGATGCACCATGCCTATAACGGTGAAACTGGACATAACGTTATGTCCAACAAAGAAAGCCTTACCATACAAAAAGTTTTTACTCAATTAGGGAAAATTACGTGGCAGTCTTTTGTATCAAACAGACTCCCTATACTAAATCTAAAAGATGATATTAAAGCAGCTTTAGCAGAGGGAAAAATAGAGTATACAAAAGCTTTGGCAATATCTAAAATTAAAGATAAAGAAAAACGAACTGAGGTGTTGAGACAGGCAATAGAGGAGAGTCTTTCTCTGTCTAAAATTAAAGAAATAGTAAAAGAAATTATTCAGCAAAGTCCAAAAGACGAGAAAAATGTAAGCGTTAAAAAACAGTATCAAGAAAAAACTAGTGACATCTTTAAACTTCTTAAAAAAAGTAAGGTTTGGGATGATGATAAAAAAGTCAAACAACTTATGAAGAGTATTGGTCAAATAGAAAAGCTTTTGACTGAAACAGATTTAACGTCTGAGATTGAGAATGATTTCAATGGTTAGAAATAAAGTTCTCGCAATCTGCGTGTAATACCGCCCATCAACCCTAGTTGGAAGTTTTGTCGTACAGACATTTGTTGTTAATCGATTAAGTTGCCAAATTTAGGACTCCACCAACCTTTGGCTGTATGAAAGTAAGCCACATCCCTGTGTTTCTTATCCTGGCGAGACTGAGGGTTAGAACAGCGCAGCATAGTTTTAGGTTGCCCATCTTTGGCGTAACTATACTCGGACAAAGGCTGTTGACAAACTGGACAGGGATAGGACGTTACTGTGGTAGCAGGCTGTTGTCCACTACTTTCTTTGTGTTGAGGTGCATACCAAGATTTAGTGGTGTCATTCCAAAACAGGACAATATTTTCACAGCCACTAATACATTTAAGAAAATATTTCTTCTTGACCTTAGTGCTGTTGATTTTGGTGAGAAAATTTTGGCACACAGGGCATTTAGTGCGGGAAAATTCATACTTGCGTTCAACAGAAGCACTGCTGGGCGAAGAAGTAACTAAAGTTTTAGCCCTAGAAAGAGCAGGGACCAAATAATCCTGATTCCAAGAGGTAAGGTATTGCTGCCAGGAATGTTTACCAAGGGAGATCGCATCCAGGGCATCTTCCATTTTGGCGGTAAATTCGGCTTCGAGCAGATCGGGTAAAGCCTTCTGTAAAAAAGCATCAACCTCTAACCCTAACGCAGTAGGTTGTAGGCTGTCTTTGACTAATTGAACATAATCGCGCTTTTTGAGGGTAGCAACAGTGGGAGCATAGGTACTGGGACGGTCAATGCCTTTGCGTTCCATTAGCTGTACTAGTTTGGGTTCACTGTAGCGTGGTGGCGGCTGGGTTTGTTTTTTCTCGTGTGCAGCATTAGACAGAGTTAGCGCTTGTCCCTGTTGCAGAGCAGGTAAAATTGAATCCTTGCTCAGATTATTCCAGTACCGGGCATAACCGTAGAACTCGATTATTTGTCCTTTGGCAAGCCATGACAGATTGCCTGATTGCGAGATCACTTGAGTTTTACGTAGTTGAGCAGATTTGCATTGAGATGCTAGAGCGCGTTTCCAAATCATGACGTACAGGTTAAATTCATCATTTGGGATTTCTATACGTAACTGTGCGCTCGGTCGAAAAACATCTGTTGGGCGGATAGCTTCGTGAGCTTCCTGAGCCGTTTTGCTGCTGCGGTGTTTGGCGAGTTGCTGCGGCACATTTGATGGATCGTTTTGCTCCAACCACCGACGCGCACTCGCACAAAATTCAGGACTCAGCATCACCGAATCTGTCCGCATATAAGTGATTAGCCCTGCCTCATAAAGCTTTTGAGCCAGGAGCATGGTTTTGTCAGGAGAGAATCTCAGTTTAGAACCAGCCGCTTGCTGAAGCGTAGAAGTCGTAAATGGTGGTGGTGGCTGACGATAAACAGTTTTGCCTTCAATTTGGACAATCTGATGAGGATACTGCCGCGCCTCTTGGACTAGCCTTGCAGCTTCAGTTTCAGACAAAACACGCTTACTCTCTGTTACTTGTTCTTTGTTAAAAGCCGCATCATCATTAGTTTCGGCTTCTTGCTGTGGCGTATTTTGGCTCCCCTTGGTTGTGCCATTGTAAAAAGCTCGGAAACCTTCGGCGTAATCAACCCAAACATTCCAGTAATCTTGGGGGACAAAGTTTTGAATTTCTCGTTCTCGCTGGCAAATCAAGTGTAGAGTTGCACTTTGGACTCTACCAACGCTTTTGGCTCCGTTGTTCAATGCCCAAACTAGCGGACTGCCTTTGTAGCCTACCAATTTGTCCAAGCAATCTCGGCATAACCCTGCACCAACTAAATTGAAATCGAGTTTTCGAGATTTGGCGATCGCATTTAGTACTGCTGATGCTGTAATCTCGGTGTAGACAACCCGTTTAGGGTCTTTCAATCCCAAAACCTGCGCTAAATGCCAAGCGATAGTTTCACCTTCGCGATCTGGATCAGTAGCCAGAACTACTTCGTCTACACCTTTGGCAGCAGCCTTAAGTTGTCCAATGGTTTCTTTGGCACGCTGATCCCGTGGAACATAGTCACATTGGACATGAGAGCCGTTCATGCTGAAACCGAGTGAATCATCTCCCTGAGCACTTAGTTCCCGAATATGTCCACAACTGGCGCGTACAATCCAATCTGCACCGAGAATCTGGCTGAGTTTTTTGACTTTCCCTGGTGATTCAACAATTAAAAGACGTTTGGGCATAGCAGATGTACAATATATGTCTTATATTAGTTTGTCTGTGAGAATAGCAATACTATTTTTAGTATAAATGTACTATAATAAATTCCCCTGCTGTTAGTTTGAAATTACAACCTTTAGTAAATTTTTGTGGCATTTTAGAGAATCAATGTCCACACCCTCAACATCTACTCAACAAGTAAACGCTACCCCGCACTACGAAACGATCACAGGGGTAATAGAACGCCTGACCTTTCACTCTGAGGAATCCGGCTATACCGTAGCGCGTTTAACTCGTTCACGTTCTACCGACCTCACCACAATCGTCGGCAGTTTTGCAAATATTCAACCAGGACAGACACTTCAGCTAACAGGTTTTTGGCGAGAGCATCCGCAGTATGGGCCACAATTCCAAGTCACCAATTACAAAGAAACAAAACCTGCGACCCTCACCGGAATTGAAAAGTATTTAGGCAGTGGGCTAATCAAAGGTGTTGGGCCAGTCACAGCCAAACGCATCGTTGCACATTTTGGTTTGGAAACTCTAGACATAATTGAAAACCAAATTGATCGGCTCATTGAAGTTTCAGGCATAGCCAAAAAGCGGATCAAGCTCATCAAGAATGCCTGGTTAACTCAAAAGGCGATCAAGGAAGTGATGGTATTTTTGCAAAGCCACGGTGTTTCAACAACTTATGCAGTCAAGATTTACAAACAATACCAAGATAATTCCATCGCTACAGTCACCTCTAATCCCTACCAACTAGCAACGGACATCTACGGCATTGGTTTTCTGACTGCGGACAAGATTGCACGAAACTTAGGTGTACCAACGGACTCCGAATTTAGATACTGTGCTGGCATCATCCATGCACTAACCGAAGCAGCCGAAGATGGACATTGTTACCTACCCCAACCAGAACTCATTGAGAAAGTCATCAAATTGCTGGCAACTGATGACCATCAGCCAGCCCCCGAAGCGATCGCCGACATTATTAAACAGATGGGCGCAAAAGAAGAATTAATCAGAGAAATTGTGCGGGGCAATGATGGAGAGAAACTGCTACTGTGCTATAGACCAACGTTTTTTCACACAGAGATGAACTTGGCGCGGATGATATGCCGACGCTTGAGCCTGCCGATAGTACAGGATATGCCCCGTGTCCGAGCTTGGATAGAACGATTTACAACTAGTCGCAAAATCCAGTTGTCGCCACAACAGCAGCAAGCAGTGGAGAAGGCAGCTTATTCTCCAGTCATGGTACTCACTGGTGGCCCTGGCGTTGGCAAGACGTTCACAACCCACACCATCGTCAGCCTGTGGAAAGCAATGGGGAAAACAATAGCTCTGGCTGCACCAACGGGTAGAGCAGCACAAAGGTTGTCAGAAATGACGGGCTTAGAAGCGAAAACCATCCACCGCTTGCTAGAGTTCGACCCCAAGACAATGGGTTTCAAACGCGACAACACTAATCCATTACCCTACACTGCAATTATCACGGATGAAGCCTCTATGCTCGACCTGTTTTTGGCACATTCCTTGGTGAAAGCTGTTGCTGAGGGAGCGCAACTATTATTAGTAGGTGACATTGATCAATTGCCTTCAGTCGGCCCTGGGAAAGTGCTAGCAGACCTAATAAATTGTTTAAAAGTGCCAGTAGTCAAGCTAACGCAAGTATTTCGTCAAGTTAAGCTTAGTGCAATTGTTACAGCAGCGCATCAAATCAATCAGGGCGATTATCCGAACATAGAACCGATTAGCGACAATCCTGTGTCAGATTGCTTGTGGCATGGTGGAGGACATGAGCCAGAACACGGAGTACAGGCAATCTGCGAGTTGATTAGCGAGTTTATTCCCCGGCTGGGTTTTAATCCGGCTTGTGATGTTCAGGTACTTTCTCCGATGTCGCGGGGTTTGGTAGGAACGCGCAACCTGAATATGGTGTTGCAGAGGTTGATCAATCCGCCTAGTCCCGATAAAGCAGAGATAGCTAGAGGTGGGATGACTCTGCGGGTGGGAGATCGCGTTATCCAGCAGACTAATGATTACGACCGCGAAGTGTTTAATGGAGACTTAGGAACTATCTCTGGGATTGATACTGAGGAGCAAGAGGTGACAGTTGACTATGGTGGTCGCCCTGTAGTTTACGACTATGCTGATTTGAATGAGATTACGCTGGCGTGGTCTATTTCAGTCCATAAGTCGCAGGGCAGCGAATATCCTGTAGTAATTATGCCTTTGTATATGCAACATTATATGATGCTGTCACGTAACTTATTTTATACAGGTTTGACTCGTGCTAGAAAATTAGCCATTGTGGTTGGCTCGAAGAAAGCGATATCCTTGGCTGTACGAACGACAAATGACCAGCAGCGTTACACAAGATTATGGCAGAGGTTGTTGCAGCCGAATTGATGAACATGAACGCAGAATATCAGCTTGGTTAAACAAACAAAAAACTAAAATACTCTTGTATAACGACGAATTGGGTCTGCGCCAAGTTAATCTTTTTGGCTATTTAAGTCAGTAAAATTGAGTCAGCAATTGAATTATTTGATGTATAGTTTAAGTCTGCGCTGGTTATTAAATAGCTCTCAAGTTGTATGTCCAGTCCTAGTTCCGACATGGTTCGCGTTTACCTGCAAGAGATTGACCGTTACTAGGGTGTTGACCGCAGACCAAGAAATTGCTTATGGCAGGTACAGCAGATGATGGCAATTGAACAAAGAAAAAATGAACTCGCCCAACAACTAGAACGAAAACCAACTATTACTGAGTTAGCTGTTGATGCTGACAAAACCGAAGCTGAAATTGCTCAAATACAAAAGCTGGGGCAACGAGCCAAACAAAAAATGGTGACAGCTAACCTGCGGCTGGTAGTATCTGTTGCTAAAAAATATCAAAACCGCAATTTGGAATTTTTAGATTTGATCCAAGAACGAGCAATCGGTTTACAAAGGGGTATAGAAAAGTTTGATCCCAACCGGGGCTATAAGCTATTAACCTACGCCTACTGGTGGATTAGTTAAGCTATTAACTTGAGCAATTGCAGAACAATCCCGCACTATTAGATTGCCTGTTCACCTCACTGAAATACTTATTGAAGAAGAATTCAGGAGTCAGAATCAAGACGCTCGTTCCTCGCTTTCCGCGTCGCTATCAGTGGGGGATTCAGACCCGCCACGCTCATTGTTGACCACTAAATATGCAGATTTAGTGGGGGTTTTAAGCCCCTTGATTCAGACGCTCCTACGGACGCTCGTTCCTCTCTATGAGACGCTGCGCGAACGCTAACGCTATGCTATCCGCCAGTCGCACAAAATACCTTTCCTATATTCTGGCGACTGACGCATATATTCTGTTTTGATAAAATTAATAAATTACAGTACACAGTTTGATAAACTACTTTAAGTTAATTAGTAGTAACAGTGCTAATCTTGGACAGATGCAAATAGAAGAAATTTTAGCCCAACTAGAAAATAACACTAAGGAATTTCCTCGTTTAGCGTTAGAAAGAGCCATTGAAGAGCGAGAAACCATTACATCTATATTAATAAAAATTTTAGACAAACTAAGTAACAATTTAGAAGAGCTACTAGAAAAATCAGACTATATTTTACATATCCATGCTTTATATTTACTAGCACAATTTAGGGAAGTAGCAGCATATCCTACAATTATCAAGTTTTTTTCAGTTCCTGGGGATGTGGCATTAGATGTAACTGGAGATATAGTAACTGAAGATTTATGCAGAATACTTGCTTCCGTTAGTGGCTCAAATATTGAGCCGATAAAGCAACTTATAGAAAATCCAGAAGCCAATGAATATGTAAGGGGTGCTGCATTAGAAGCATTATTGGTTTTAATAGCTCAAGAAGTCATTACTAGAGAACAGGTGATACAATATTATGCCAAGCTGTTTTCTACTTTAGATAAAGAAGATTATTATATCCAAACTACTTTACTAACCAATAGCGCACAGCTTTGTGCAGTCGAACTGCAAGAACAAATAGATCGGGCATTTGAAGAAGAATTGGTTGATTTGTTTTTTATTGACCAAGAAGATGTAAGCACTTATCTAGTAGTAGAGAGAGAAGAAGCTTTAAATAGACTACGTAACAATACAAAGTATTCTTTTATTAAAGATATAATCTTAGAAATGGAGAGTTGGAGTTGTTTCCAACCACAAGAGAGAGAGCCATCATATAATATTTTTATTCCAGAAGGATTTAGCCTTGGAACATCTGAAAAGTCTAAAAATAAAGCTAGGGATAAGAAAAAAATGCAAAAGCAATCTCGGAGAAAAAATCGTTCTAAAAAGAAATGAGTCATCAATCTTAGCAAAATTTTTCGAACTTCACTAATAATGATAAAAAACTTAGAATTTTTTGGAATTATTTTTCTTCGTTAGGATACCAACCTGCCGGAATGACTTCAAAATTCCAAACATCTTTGAAGACGTATATACGTCCGATCATTTCCGATGGGGAAAGCAAATTTTTGTCGCCTTCCTTCCAATCTTTTTTATCAACTGTTCCCATAACTACATAGTTATTACCTACAATTTGAGGATTTGTTTGGACAAAAGTAGCAGCCATCAATGGCTCAATTTCCTGTTTTTTAGCAATAATTAAGTCGCAGCTTGGGCAATATTTACACTGTTTATTGAGTAAAAATAGCTGTTTAGGTTCAATGTGGATTACCAAAGGGAACTTACGTAACTTAGTTTTACTATCGCATTTGGGGCATTTAGTGAACGCACAATCACTATAAGGATTGAGAAAAAAGCGATGCCGCTTTTTAATTGTTTTATCTGGCTTTTTATTAACGCTATTTTTAACCATGCTACGATGAAAGCTTGATTAACTACATTTGGTTTTGTAACATAAGGTTAACTATAACAAGCGTGAAGAATTAACACTTACTCCTAACTAAAAATGGTGAGGTAGGTTGAGCTATTGCTAGACATCAGATGGTTGCTAGCTAAAGTTACCAACAGAGCAGAAGGAGCGATATTAGTCTTTTGAACATAGCCGGATACAGATGCTTCAATCACATCATAGTGCAACTTGGTTACAGTAAGGTATTGTCAGCTTACCGCAAATTCACACTACAGGACTTCATGTCCCAAACATCAAACTTTCTTCGGCTGATCTATTTTCCATAACCTAGAACGGCAAAACTAACTGGAGAGGTGAAACTAAAGGCTTAATTAAGTATGCATCTTAGAAAATATCAAACGAGTTTACTATGCTTCCAACCTACCTCTAGCAAGTTTTACCGCTCTAGTCCATAACATATTCCCGCGGAGTTAGGTCAAGATTGAGATCCTTCCATTCCTCGGACGGAATCTTATCAAGTCGTGGCTTAAGCAATTCTTCATCTTTTCGAGACGATCTGAACAACAACCGCGTTGAAGCTACCGCAGCGTTTCGGTGAAAGCCTTGATGGTTTGCTGTCCACGTTGTGCATTTCCCGTAGTCAAGAAGTCTAAGATTGCGCCTTGAAATAAGTGGAATAGCAATAAAGCAGTAGTTTTGTCATTTGTGAGATTAAACAGAGAATCTATCCATTTTTGGCTCTCTTGCTCTACGAAACGTTGTGTTTCTGAATCGCCTTGTATGGCACGTTGATTTAGCTCCATCGTCAATTTCAGCAAGCCCAGCATGTCTGGTGAAGTCAAATGGCTCCACATTTCGAGTAATGGTTCTGCCAGACAATCTGCTCCTACAAGCGACAGGCTTTGAAATGACCATAGCTTTTGGCGCAAGCGAATCTCTAACAGACCAATGAGTTGTCGCTCCAATTCTTGTTTTGAGCCAAAGTGGTAAACGAGCATTCGTCCGCTAGTGCCTATCTTGTTAGCGATCATATTGATGCTCGAATCCAATGCTCCTGCCTCGATTGCAGCAGATAGACATTGTTCCAGAAGTTCTTGCTTCTTTTGAGGTTCAGTAGGTCGGCTCATGAGTTGACAGTTAACGTAATAGCTATTACGTTAATAATTAACGAAACGACTATTACGTTAACATCATTAAGCAGGGCAAAACCATGAGTACAAAAGACAAGATTGGCTTCATCTCACTCGGCTTCGTCATCTGGGCAGCAGGGACATCAGTTTATCGGATGACTGGTTCATCCTTCTTTGAAGGTTCTGCTGTTGGGTATTGGCTCAATGTAATCTTCACGGGCATTTCCTACGCTGTTGTTTCTCTGGGACTGATGAAGTGGCGCAACATTAAGCAGAAAGACTGGTTACAGGGCGCAATTTGTATTGTTTTGCCAGGAATGTTGGGCGAAATTCCAATTCTTGCTGGTTTTTCAGAATTCATGAGCAATATGCAACCCGAAACAGCAGGGCGATATGCAGCTTTTTTGTTTGGAGGGTACTCGACACTGATCGGTGCTGCTTGGTTCATGTCTGCAAAAGCCATTTCGCAGTCTATTTCTGAGACACGGCTCGTAAGCACAGGGCAATAAAGAGCAATCTGTAGCGACGCAACTTAACAAGTTGATAAAGCGGACGGATAGAAGATATTGGCAGAGTTGCTCCCGGTCGTCTACCGCCGCTTATCTTGGTCGTTAGCTGGCTCCTCACACAGGCTTTGCACTTATACTGTCAGGTTTCTGACACCCGTGACAGGTTAAGATAATTGCACATTTGTCAAGTGGGTAAAAAAAAAGGGGACAGATTCAGCCTAGGGACTGGCAGCGTTTGAAAAATTCAGATACAGCACTTCCGGTAGCTATGAGCTACATTCTAAAAGCTGAAAGCGATGATAGGAGAGGGGCAAGGAGAGAACTATATTGCATAATAGCCGGAAGCGCTGTATATCTACGGCAACACAAAACGACGAACAAAAAAACGATTCGGAATCTTTTTCTCCTGTCCTGGTACAAGACGATGACGGAAGAGCGATTCTGTTACCCAAACTTCCTGGCCTGCAACGGTTAAATTAACGGGTAAATCCATCCTGGATGCTAAGACATTAAATTGAGATTTCGCTCCAGCCTCCAATGGGCGCAGTTGTAATACGCGACCGTTGCCACTCTCGATTCCGGCTTCAAGCATAATCAGAGAGCCATCACTAGCTAACTGGATCGCATCGGAACCATCGATTTTGCGAGGTAGGCTAATTTCTTCAATCACGGGATTTTCGACCGTTCTCGGCGTTACCTTAAACAATCGACCATCAGAGTACATCGTCACGAATAAAACACCGTCCGGTCTGCGAACAATTCCAGACAGTCCAAATCGCAATTGGGTGCGGAATCGCTCATCTTCCGCCCAAGTCTGAAGTTGAGTCGCTCCAGGTGGGAGGTAGTGAATTCGAGGGCGTGAGCTATCGGTCACATAAACACCGCCATTCGTGTCGAGTGCAAGATCATTTCCAAAACCACCATCAGGCATGATGATGATTTGCAGCACTTTCAAAGAGCGAGTGTCGAGCGCAAAAATTCGCCCTGGTCTACGAACAATTTCACCATTGGATTGAGGTGTGCCTAAAACATCAGGAGAAGCTCCCCATAAGATTTCTCGTGCTTCATCTAGGCGGAGGCTAGTAACAGCAAATATGTCGCTGTTACCCGGAAAAAGTGTTTCAATCCTACCGTTTGGAAAAATTTGTAGGATACGACCGTTCGTAACAGAACCAACATAAAGTGTGCCATCCTTAGTACGTGCAATGCCATTAGGATATTGAAAGCTAGAAGGCAATTCAATGGGAGACAGTTCTCTGGCATAAGCAGCAGTGGGATAAAGAGCATCGGCGGTAATCGCAGCCAACCCGGACAAAGCAATCAATACATCTCGCCTTTTCATTTACTTCATTTCTCCAAGCTCTAGATCACAAATTTAGGCAACACGATGCCCCGGAATGGTATAACCACCATCTACGGAAATCGTTTGTCCGGTGATATAGGAAGTTGCATCAGAGCAGAGCCAAACCACTGTTTCTGCCAGTTCTTCTGATGTACCCAAACGCTGGACAGGAATGTGATGAATGAAGGGCTTGGCTGCATTATCATCCGGATGAAAAAAGCGTCGCAACATTTCTGTATCAATGATGCCAGGGTTAATATTGTTGATCCGAATGTTGTGCGGCGCGTACTCCAAAGCAGCAGGTCGGATCATACTATCCAGTCCGCCTTTACTCGCTGAATAGATGGTGGAGCCTGCCAACCCACCTTTTGCCAGCCAAGAAGACGTATTGACGATTGCGCCGCCACCGGGCTGTTTGAGCATTTGTTCGATTTCATACTTCATGCAGAGCCAAACTGCTTTTAAATTGACGGTGATAGTCTGCTCCCAATCGGTTTCAGAGAGTTCGATCATGGGTGCAAATTTGCCTTCTGTTCCAGCATTGTTGAAGGCAAAATCGAGGCGACCATAATATTCGACAGTTTGCTCAATCAGTGAGCGAATCTGCTCAGGATTGGTCATATCTGTTTTAATCCAGTGGGCATCTCCACCCATCTGACAAATTTGGGTAATTACCGCCTGACTCTGATCTTCGCGACGGGCTGCAACAACGACCTTTGCACCATATTTGGCAAACGCGATCGCTGCCGCACGACCCATGCCAGAGCTACCCCCAGTAATCAGGGCAACCTTTCCTTGAAAGTTGATCATTCTGTCTCCTGAGATTGAATCATTGTGAAAATTATTCGTTCACTTGGTCATCTAACGCATTTTCTAGATAGTGTTTCCAGAAGATACAGTTGTGATCGCTTTCCCCTGTTGTTTCGAGGTGTTTGTAATGTGAAATTTTCAAATCAATCACCTGCAAATGATTGGTCAACTCCTCTAAATGTTGTTTGACCTGTTCGCGGTGGTTTTCTAGCAGTACACGGCGTTGACTGACCTGATCAGGGTGTTGACGAACCAGATCGGCAAAGGCTTGCACTTTTTGAATCGGCATTCCAGTTTCCCGGAGCCGCACCAAGAACTCCAACCAGACAATATCCTCAGCAGAATACCGCCGATGACCGTTTGAGGCACGCTTAATCGGTGCTAACAGACCCACTTTCTCGTAATAACGTAAAGCGTGGATGCTTAACCCCGTTGCCTCAGCAACTTGTTGGATGGTGAATTTGCTTGTCATACCAAGACTATAAAAC
>NZ_JACJQM010000116.1:0-14686 GCF_014696655.1 Nostoc sp. FACHB-888
GTGATGTTTTTTCTGTCAGACGTTCCGCGATTACAACTATCGCTATAAATACCCCAGGCATCAATCTTTTTAGTTATCTCACCCCATTCAGATTAAGAAAACCAATCATTATAACACAAAATCAATTCTGCAAGAGGTCTAATATTAACTATTACTTAGGTCAGTTTAAAAATGATCAATTGCAAGGGTTAGGATATTTAAAATTGAGAAACGGCAACGAATATAGGGGAAACTTTGCTAAGAATAAATGTCAAGGAGGAGGAGTTTACATATTTGCAGATAAAGCTGAACGAGATGGAATCTGGAGCCAAGATAAATTAGAAGGAAGCGATAATTTATCTTGTAAAGAGTTCAACCCAAATTCTCGATAGTCTGCACATAAATCTGATTAATGGAGTTTGGCATTTCAGTGACTTGCATCTGAAATAAATTAATAAAGCAAAGGTTATTACAGAAGATGAAAATAAAACTTTCTGCCACTGCTTTAGTTATTGTTACAAGTTTGAGTTGCTTTCCAGCGCAACCATTACTAGCGCAAGAAGCACTTCCTGTTGCAGGCCCGGCAATAGCATCAAACAATAATAGTAATATTGATGAATTACCTGCTGCGGGGCCTGCGATACAGCGAGGAAGCAGACGCTCTTCATCACGCCCGATAGTCATTAGTAGAGCAGAACCTAAAAGGTCATCAAGGCGTTCTACAGTTATTAATAGAGAGGAACCTAGAAGGTCATCAAGGCGTTCAACAGTCATTAGTAGACCAGAATCTAGACCACGAGTTAGACCAGTAAGCGACACACCACAGAGACAAACTCCTCCAAGAAGGAGGATAAAACCTGCCACACCAGTTCCAAAAACGCCTTCAGTCTCTCCTAATTTCCCAATAAGACTATGGTAAAACTATAGATTTATGAAAGGCAAAGTGGAAAGCCAAAAATTAGAATTTAGGAATTAAGCTTGCTGATTCTTGAATTTTGGCTTGCTGAGAGAAGGTAGGTTTTAAGCTAGTAGGAAGATAGAACAATATTTGAGGTAATGCAGGAATAATCCCACACAGGGCTGATTAACGGTTTAAGAGGTTGTTTGAAAAGTGTTTCGCTGTGACTTTAGGCACTTTTAGATCCCCCCTAACCCCCCTTAAAAAGGGGGGAACCGGAATCAAAGTCCCCCTTAAAAAGGGCGATTTAGAGGGATCTAGGATTTTTGATACCGACAACAGGACTTTTCAAACATCCTCTCATAGGCTCATTAAAAAAGCCAGAAATAACAAAGTTTAAGAGTGTGTATCTGGCACATTCTTTTTTGAAATTGGTATAGTTTCTCAAAGTTAATTAATGAAAGTGATTATTTTAACTTAAATAGCTAGGTTTTCTCCAAGCTGAATAGTTTATGCAAAACAAGATAATCAAGAAAAGCCTGGAACTTTGGACTGCTTTAAGTATTGGTTTGGGTGCAATTGCGCTGTTGTTCTGGCTGCAATCACAGCATACTGCTAGGATGAGTATTGAGAAACGCGCAGATTCCCAAAAAACAATTGAGAAGCCAGCATCTCCTATAGTCAAGCCAACTGTTCCCCCAGCTTCTAAGCAACACATCCATCTAGTACTTAAACGAAGTATGCGGAAGGTGTATGTATACAAAGGAGACAGTTTACAAGCTAGCTACCCAGTCGCGGTCGGTAAACCAGGGTCGGAAACGCCAATCGGAAAGTTCAAAGTTATTGAGATGTTGAAAAATCCAGATTGGACACATCCTCAGACTGGAAAATTAGTTCTTCCAGGTGCAAATAATCCCTTGGGAGAACGCTGGATTGCATTTTGGAATGTTGGCAGAGAATACATCGGATTTCATGGTACTCCTGATAGAATATCTGTCGGGAAAGCAGTTTCTCATGGTTGCGTTCGGATGTATAATAAGGATGCCCGTGAACTGTATGAAATGGTCAAACTTGGTACGCCTGTTTTAGTAGAACCTTAATCTGGTTTACTTCATACAAATATTACTAAAAATCTCCAATGCTAAATAATTGGCTTACCTTTCAACGTGGGCGTAGACGCATAGCGGCTTGTCGTTAGACATCGTTTCTTTTGGCGACATCTTATTTGGATTTTATTTTTGCTCATCTTCAAGGTTTGCTTTTGTTGGTGAATTGAAGCCGCCACCAGCAAATGAGATAAAACCACGGGTTCGCAAAGATTGGCTGATCGCATCTTGTGCTGATTGTTTGTAATCTTGCTTTCTTTTTTCTTCCAGGCGCTTCTCTTCCTCAATGAAAAAATCTTTGGTCAAAGATTCAATAGTTTCATCAATTTTCTGACTAACTGTATCGGGGGATTGGTCGATTTGGTCTGTCAAATCCCGTAGTTTAGCAACTATTTCGTGGAGATATCCTTCAATTTCTGCCGAGGAAAGCGTCTCTTGCAGCTTTCCGGGTAGTTCTTCAATTTCCCCGTTGATGTTAATTGCTTGGGCTTGTAGTGTTTCGCGCAGGAAACGTACACGCGATCGCCTAGCCTCAACTTGGGCAGGATTTTGATCGGTTGATTCACCCAACAAGCCTTTGAGATCAGTGTAGAGATTAACAAAAGCTGTTTGCGCTGCTTCTGGGTTATTTTGCAACTCTTCAGGGGTGATACCTAAAAATGAGGAGATAATATTTGGGGTTAATGCTGTTTCTTCTAATGTCTGTGTTGAGACTGAAGTGAAGTTAGATAAAGCAGTTTTTGCTTCCTGCATTGCCTGATTCATCTCAGCCTTGAGGTATGCTTTTGCTTCTTTTTCTGGAATTTCAAAGGGAGCGATCGCAGTTTGCGTGACTTTCTTTGTAGTACCAGTTAGCGTACAGATGATGAAACTTCCCCTCGATAGCTTTTGATTTTTGGGAATGAGAAAGTAGCGCGATCGCTTAGAATCAGTCCATAGAGAACGTTTATGCTTGGGTTTCATAGCTAACTCCTGGTTTAGACTACAATGCAGGTATCTTTTTATAAAAGAGCTTATTTTAGAAAGTCACCTTGGATGATGTACTTGGGGATATAATCTGATTCCACTTCTATACTGATACCTCGTCCATAAGCGATCACAGCCAACCCCAAAGGGCCAAGTGCTAAAAAACCGTGAGGATCGTTTTTGAGACTTTTCTTGCCCCAGTGCTTTTTATGACACTCAAGGGCTTTGACCAGCGCCTCATTGAAAGCTGTAGCATCATTTTCTAACAAACGAAACAGTAAGTCGATTTCTGGAACTGCAAGGTTGAGTGCGGCATCGATTGTCCCGACTTTCACCTGCTCCGGGTCGGTAGCCTTCATTGCTTCTATAACCCGTTGCGGAGTATCCGCTTGCCCTTTCCAGAAACTTTGTAAAGCCTCTATCTGTAGATATAGATATTCATCGCTACGAGTGCTTGACTGTTTTAAGATTGCAACGGGTATTTGAGCTAAGCTGTCATTAAGGTGTGTTTCTCGACACGCAATAGCTAAGTAAAATCCCTTTAACCAACTGATGCCACTAGAATAACTTGTTACCCCAGATGGTAACATTACTGGTTCACGCTCCCCAACAAAGATTTCGTAGCTGCCTTCTGGAACATTAGCAAGCCTACACACCTCCGTTAACGAGTATGCCGCAATTCGCAAAGCTCGGTAAAGTTCTATTGAATTAGGATTTTGTACAGACAAATAACCTGCATAGGAGCGAGCATCTCCGGCAAGTGTTCCCAGATTAGCAGGTGATTTTTGAATGTTAGTCAAGCTTTTTTCCAAAAGACTAGCGTAGTAATCGCAATCTGACTGTATATCGTCGAGATCAGCAAGATGTCGTGATATGTTCATATTTTTTGACTCATAATACTGCTATTATATTCCTTATCAGGTGTACGTATAATTAATGAGACGAAAATCTTTACTCAGGCAAAAAAAGTTCAGTATGTGGTTAAATGAAATTGAGTTTACCAAGCTTCAATTTGAAGCAGAGCGCCAGGGGGTAGCGATGTCAGAGATTATGCGCGATTACATCAGAAATCTGCCTGAACCCAAAAATGTGAGTCAAGATTCTCATAGCTAATATGTCAAAGGTATAGAGGTTAGTTTGACGAAGAGATATCAAACTCTCTAATCTTAATATCCTGTAGCTGGGCTGGGGTGTTACTAGTAATGGGAGCGCGTACTTCCAAATATTTAACGTTGCCAATGCTATCTCTTGCTGCCCCTCCTAACTCTCGTCCTACGGTTTTAGAACCTTTGTTACCAGACATAATTCTGACAATTTCATCAAAATATGCTTTAGAACCCTGCTGTGCTGTTCCTCCCTCAACTTGCCTAGTTCCCAAAGTACTACTTCCTCCCTTGGCTTCAACTACAATCCAAAGGTCTTTACCATCTTGTCCAGCTTTGGGAACGCGCCATACTTGGTCAAAATCACCAGATTTGGAGCTAGCAGTCGGCCCACCATATAGTAGTTCGGCATCAGGATACTTAGATGTAACGTAGTCCTCCCCAGCCTTCTCGCCCAACTTGCGGCTCTGCTCGTTAATCTCACTCAATGTTTTTGATAGTTCAGCGTCCTGCTGATTTATCTTGTCCAGTTCTGCTTGTTTATCAGCAGTAAATTGATCGGGGTGTTCCTGCTTTAAATTTTCTAACTCTGCACGCCGAGGTTCTATTCTGTCGCGCCAGGAGCGGATATCTTTTTCACCATTTAATATCTCATCACGTCGAGAGCGGGCATCTTCACGTACATTTAACAACTGGTCATATTCTGCCTTTTGCTCCTGCGGAATCTTCATTGTGTCAGATCCATCAGGATTGAGTCTTGCTGGAATGACATCAGTATCTTTATTTACAAACTGATCAGTTTCTTTATCATATGCTCGTGGTGGACGTGGCTTACCGTCAGACGTAGTGACGGATGTGCGATCGTAGCGTAACTGGTTATTTGCGTCTAAAACCCAAACATAGCCTTCTTCAGCAGGTGGGTAGCCACGAGATTCTGCTTCTTCTTTTCCATTCCGACTACGCTTGGAAGGTTCAGCTTCTGTGGCATCAGGTTCACGCTTGCGTTTTCCTCCAACTTCTTGTAGTTTTTGCTCAAATTCTCTTGCTCTTGCCGCTTTCTCGTCTGGGTTGCGTATTGCCTCAATATTGTCAAGTTCTTCTTTGAGTTTCGGTCTAGAATCCAGTAATTCTTGATGTTGCTGCCTGATTTCTCCACAGGTTGAGCAACGAATGATGCGACCATCTTGGAGAACTTTGATTTCATGTCCATCAACCGTTGCTTCTTTGGCAACAACACCAGGCTCAATTTCTGGCTTGTCGGTGTGAGTGGTGCGCCCACCTGGTACATTTGTCTCCAGTGGTTCTACTCCGGGTTGTTTGACACCAGGCATATCGACATCAGATCTGGTGCTACTTGGGGTGTCTGCTACTGGGCGATCGCCTCTTGGAATTTCAGTTGCAGGGCGCTGAACACCAGGCACATCCACATCAGGGCGAGCAACTGTAGGTGCATCAACTTTGCCACCAAAACCTGTCTTAATTCCATCTCCCAGCGATGTACCAAACCGCTCTCCTGCTTGGAATGTCCTGGTTTGCATTCCCTCAATACCGCGACCAAATTTACCTAGCTTACCCAAATTAGCTGTAGAAATTTGGACGGCTGCACCGATACCAGCACCAATCAGAATTCCTTCTACAGTAATCGGGTTCCCCACTGCCAAGTCACCAGCAATCGCGCCAGCAATATCGAATGCCACATCAATGCCAAACTTCAGGACAGATTGAGTCAGTCCAGCACCAAGTCTACCTGCTTGACCTAGTGCATTACCCAATAAGCCACCAGCACCACCCAGCGCACCACCGATCGCACCCACCAAGGCAGCTTTACCTACACCATCTAGCAGGTTCTTGCCGTCGATGGCGTTGTTGCCCATCTGAATAACAGCACCAGCAACAGCACCAACAATTGCACCACCAACAACAGTACCGATCGCACCTGCTGCGGCACCTGCTCCCAGTGCGCCAGCTACCGCGCCAACGGCACCAATAAGTGCTGGAGCCACAATTATTGCCACAACAATGACAGCAATAACTAGCAAAACCTTGAGGACTGTTTTCCAGCGCGGCTGCTCTTTATCTGCTGCTTCGTCTGCATATTTCTGGATATCGGAGTCAAGATTCGGTTGCTTCGAGCCTTGTATAGCTCCACGCAGACCTTCTTCTAGATCATTGACACTCTTTTGGAAGTTGCTATCCAGATTTTGGTTAACTTGATCGAAAGCAGTCTGAACCCCTTGGCTAGTTTGACCAAAACCTGTAACGGCTGTTTCGGTAGTATTCGTGACTGTTTTTGTCACGGCTTGCTGAATCTGGTTGAAGGTGTCTGTAGCGCCTTGATTGAGATTAGTTAGAGTAGACTTTGCTTCTTGAGTAACAGCCGCAGACTCTTCCAGCCCACTTTGAGCAATCTTACTTATTCCACCAACAACTTGCTGCCCTCCTTGGACAATCCCCTGTTCTGAGGCTGTAATGCCCTGTTGGGTTTGCTCTTGGACTTTAGCAACAGAACTGTCAAACTGCGCGAGTATTTCTGCTAAAGTTACACCTAACTCATCTGGGTTAGGAGCTGGCATTCCTTCAAGTTGAGCTTGGGTATCTTGTATTGCATTTTGGAGATTGGCAGCAGCTTGGTTAATTCCATCTTGAATGGAGGCGATCGCTTTTTCGGCATCCCGCTCAATTGCCGATACTTGGCGTTGCCCATAACCCTCTAACAATTGTAATTGGGCAACTTCCTGTTGGTTTAAAGATTGTAACGTACCCTGTAGAGTCTGGTTAGCCGTTTGAGTCAACTGGTTTTGAGCTTCTGCCAGTTGAGAAAGAGTCTGCTGTTCAACTGCATTTAAATTGTCCAGGCTTTGTTGTTGCAGAGTTTGCAGTTGTTCACGAGACTTCTTAGCTACGTCATGGATAGCTTCAATATCTTTCGGTTTGCCTTGAGCGACTCCATCACCCTGTTTATTGCCTTCTTCAATTAAACCGTCTTTGTATTGTTTGGCTACTTCTCTAGCTGCTTTCGCTCTCGCCTTAAGTCGGTTATCAGTAAGTGGGCCATCCAAGAAACTGTCATCTTTACCAGTAATTTGAGATTCCCATTGATTAGCCTTTTGCTCCCCAAAAGCGATCGCTTCATCTCCTACTTTGACACCAGCAGCCCGGTATTTCTCTCTAGCTTGAGTGTAAAATTCCTCAATCCGTGCTAGTTGCTTATTCTCACTTGCGTCCACTTTCTGAAGAGACGTTGTATATTCTGTTCCAACTTTTTGACGACTTGTGGCAGTTGTCTGAGAAGTTGTTGCTGCTGCTGCCTGATACTGTGCCTGAATTTGAGCTATTGTTGCTTGGGCTTCACTTTGCGCTTGGTCACGCTGTTGAGCAATTTGGGCAGTAACAGTTGCCTTGTGTTGCTGAACTGACCCCATAACAGAAGCTTTGGCATTTTCAGTTGAATTCTGGATACGTGCGCCAATTCCTTGCCCTAGTTCTGTAATTGTCTGCACTCGCAAAGCCGCGTCAGCCAAAAAGCTATTCGTTATGCTGATAGCCGCAGCTTTTTGCTGTTCTTGGAAGATAGCATTTTCTTCTCCCTGCTCCGGTGCCTCTTCCTGCTGAGGGGGAGCAAAATTAATTCCTGTCGCTGCCAATTGGGAGGTTTTAGTATTTACAGCATTTTGCTTTGCTTTTGCTTCTAAAACGGCGTTTGTGGCTTGTTCTTTCTCTGCCACAGTTTTGGGGTTAACGGCTTTAGCTATTCCTTCTGGATTTAGCTTAGTGGCTTTCTCTCCAGTAACATCTGTTGCAGCTGCTTTTGATTGAAGTGGTTTTTCTAAGCCTTCATCTTTGACAGCACCAGCTTTTTGTACGCTTTCTTCACCTTTGAGTTGCTTACCTTGATCTGCTTTAGTTTCAGGGTTAAGGGCTTTAGTTACTCCTTTTGGATTGGGTTTAGGCGCTTTTTCTTCAGTTACATCTGTTACAACTGCTTTTGATTGAGGTAACTTCTCTAATTCCTCACCTTTAACATCACCGTTTTTGTTTACGCTCTCTTCGCTTTTGGTCTTTTTGCTCTCAGCTTTTGCAGCTTCAACAGCTTCTGCTCTCACATTAGCTCCACCTTCAGTCTTTGCTGCTGAACCAGTTTCAACTACTGCTGAAGATTCATCCTGGGGTGCAGCGATTTCAACTAAATTTTCATTGCCAGCCTCACCCGAAGTTAATGCTTTTTTAGCTTCTTGTGCCTTTGTGGTAGACTGATCTTGCTCCTGCGGGTTGTAATCTGGTGGTGGTTCTGTTGTTCCACTAGCCAGAGGAAATTTTACGCCAGCATTTCCTTTAGCTGAGAAATTATTATCAAGTCTCTGACGTACATCCTTATCAACATATTCATCAGCTGCATCCTGCTCTATAGTCTGCGCGGATTGAGTGTTTACGGCTTGTAAATGAGGAGCAAGTTGGATAGTGCGGCTAGGGAGTTCTTTGGCTTGCAGAACTTGTTGCTCCTGCTCACACTCTGAGCAAAGCCGCTGAATATCTATATCTTGATGAGATAGTTCAGAGACCCTCACTCCTTCTGTATTTAAAGAATCAGGCTTCCGTCTGATTGCTTGGTCTGCTTTGGTCTGAACTGCACCGCCATTTTGTTGAACAACGTGAGTCAACTCATGGGCAAGTAATTCCTTTCCTCCATGACTTCCTGGAGAATATTCTCCTTGACGGAAGAAAATATCCTGTCCGGTGGTGAAAGCACGAGCTTGAACGGATTGGTTCAGCTGATCAGAGCGGCTATCTGTGTGGATTTTCACACTGCTGAAGTCAGTTCCAAACGCCTGTTCCATTGGTTGCCGGATATCGTTTGAGAGTGGCTGTCCACCTCCACGTGCTTGTTGAATAGAAGTTTCTAGCTCTGATGTTGCTGCTATCCCTCCTCCACCTTTACGCTGCACCACAGGAGTAATGGAATCTGCCAGAGATTTCATTTGTAATTGGTCTTCTTCCTCTGGTAATGCTTCCCTTTGGATAGACTGGCGAGTTCCCGGCTGGCTCATCCTCTGCATAACTTGCCCAGCTACTCTATCAGCTTCCTGCTCGTAAACATCTCCAGGCTGGTTAACTGTGAGTCTTGTTTGTAGACGCAGCGACATTCGACTAATGTCGTGGGTGAGAGGTTTGTTTGAGGGTTGCACCCCACTAACTGCTTGAGGCGAAGCAGTAAGGGATTTCATTTGCAATTCTTCTTCTTCCTCTGGCAATTCTTCTCGTTGCAGCGAAATATTAGAATCCGCCAGGGATTTCATTTGTAATTCCTCTTCTTCCTCTGGCAATTCTTCCCGTTGCAGCGAAATATTAGAACCCGCCAGAGATTTCATTTGTAATTCTTCTTCTTCCTCTGGCAATTCTTCTCGTTGCAGCGAAATACTAGAACCCGCCAGGGATTTCATTTGTAATTCTTCTTCTTCCTCTGGCAATTCTTCTCGTTGCAGGGAAATACTGGAACCCGCCAGGGATTTCATTTGCAATTCTTCTTCCTCTTCCTCTGGCAATTCTTCCCGTTGCAGCGAAATATTAGAACCCGCCAGAGATTTCATTTGTAATTCTTCTTCTTCCTCTGGCAATTCTTGCCGTTGCAGAGAAATATTGGAACCCGCCAGGGATTTCATTTGCAATTCTTCTTCTTCCTCTGGCAATTCTTGCCGTTGGATAGATTGCTGATTTCCAGCAGGTTCGCTCATCCTCTGCATTACCTGCTGTGCTACTTTATCAGCTTCCTGCTCGTAAACATCTCCAGGCTGGTTAACTGTAAGTTTTGTTTGTGGGCGCAGTGACATTCGGCTAATGTCGTGCCCTAAAGGTTTTTTTAGCTGCACGTCAGTAGTTGCTTGGGACGAAGCACCAGAGGACTCTAAACCAAAACCGCGTGTTGGTTGTTTGAGTGTAGGTATTGAGAAGGAAGCGGTGGTACTTTTTTTGTGCTGTCCTACGTGTTCTCCCATTTTATTCTCCTGATGACCGAGCAGCAAACGGGCGAGTAACTTGTTAATAGCAAATCTATAGTATAGCGATCGCACTCATGAAGTAATTCACCCAAAGTCTAAGTTTTCGAGAAGTTTATTAATTAGTTAACACACCCGACAACAGCGATCGCACTTATTACTGCACTTCAAGAGGTGTAGGGTGGGCAAATTCTGAGAATTTGGCAATTTCATGTCCATTTCTCTAACCTAAAAGATATGCGATCGCATCTGTAGCAGCTTCCGTCTTCCCTGTAGCAACTTCCGTCTTCCTTGTAGCAGCTTCCGTCTTCCCTGTAGCAACTTCCGCCTTTACGTTTCGGTGTTCCGCGCAGTCTGTAGCAACTTCCGCCTTCACGTTTCGGTGTTTCGCGCAGTCTGTAGCAGCTTCCGCCTTCACGTTTCGGTGTTTCGCGCAGTCTGTAGCAGCTTCCGCCTTCACGTTTCGGTGTTTCGCGCAGTCTGTAGCAATTTCTGCATTAAATAATTGGACTATTTTCGAGGATTAAACTAACAAAGCGATCGCATTTCGTTAACTCACTCTATAAGAGCAGCGATCGCACTGACAATAATACCAAGTTAGCTATGTCGCACAGAATTGTAATGAATATAATCGCAATGTTTGGCAAATCTCTCTCGTCTCGAATTATATGTTGCCAAAATCACTGCTATATTATACGGTTTCTGGAACTTCTACAGCACTTTGTGCAGATTGCGTCAAATTTCGCAACCATTGCTGAGTAGTCTCTGCCTTCAAATCCCTAAAAGATGCTTCATCATTTGCCATATTTTGTCCTGGCTCCCTGTTAACCCCTAACCCTTGTGAAAAGGATGCTTTAGTTACTTCCAGAGTTCCTTTTATTCTACTTTCATTTCTAGGTAAAGGATTTGAGATGTCCAAATCTATACTTATTTGAGTTTCTGCATTTCTCAGAGTGATATGGGGAGTTGGCTCACTTTCAGCAGATATTCCTCCTGCCCATTCCAGAATAGAGTGTATCATGTATTGAGTACCTCCTGGAGAGCGCCAGTATATATTATCCGAAATCCATGCCCTTCCTTGAAAAACAGTATTTTCGAGTCTTTTTCGGAACCACAGTTTTCCCCCTCCAAAATATTCCGGTAGCCTGACAGAAAAATCATTTCTGACTCGCATAAATTCTGGTAATTTGTTCTCTTCAACTGGAGCGGTTTCAATAGGTATTTTTTTGTACATAGCTTTTTTTACTGTATCTAAATTTAGTCTCCCTCCCTTCTCATCATCAAAATGGCCTGTGTCATTCCAATACATCAGTCGCTTTGTATGGGCACCTCCAACTTCACCCAATGCGTCTCTATTTTGATCAATGACGTTTAATACAGCGCTAATTTTCCGAGCCCGTTGTATTACTTGATGCTGTTGAACTGATGGTGATGGCGGTTGCAGGGTGTTAAAAAGCGATCGCTGCACTGCCCCGCCATTCTGCTGCACAACGTGCGTCAACTCATGCGCCAACAACTCCTGACTTCCCCGACTCCCAGGATTATATTCACCCTGCCGAAAGAACACATCCTGTCCCGTTGTGAAGGCACGCGCTTGAATTGAGCGATTCAACTGGTCAGATTGAGCATCTGTGTGAACCTTCACGCCACTGAAATCAGCGCCAAACGCCACCTCCATCGGTTTACGGATGTTGTCTGCGATCGCCACTCCACCACTCCTTGCTTGGTTAATGGACGCTTCCAAGTTTGGCGCAGCAGCCATCCCAGCCTCAGCCTGACGCTGCACCATCGGCTTCATCTGTAATTCTTCCTCATCCTCTGGCAATGCTTCTCGTTGCAGTGTGCTATTGTCTTGAGATTTCATTTGCAATTCTTCCTCATCCTCTGGCAATGCTTCTCGTTGCACCAAAGGCGTGATGGAATTTGCCAGAGATTTCATTTGCAATTCTTCTTTTGGCAATGCTTGTGGTTGAATAGACTGGCGATTTACAGGCTGCGCGATTCTTTGCATTACCTGCTGTGCTACGCTATCAGCTTCCTGTTCGTAAATGTCTCCAGGCTGGCTAATTGAGAGTTTTGCTTGCGATCGCAGTGGTATGCGACTTATATCATGAGTAACTGGTTTAGGAAGTGGTTGTATTTCAGGAATCGCTTGGCGTGAAATTGTCGGTGGCCCCAAACCAAAGCCGGGTGTAGGGTGTTTCAGGGATGGAATTGAGAAGCCTGTAGTAGCTTTTTTTTGTCGGCTAACGTGTTCTCTCATTATTCTCTAGATGCCCAAGCAGTACTTAGATGATTAGTAGGCTGTTACTTAGATCGATATTACAGCGATCGCACTTGCAATACAATTCCTCTAAGGGACTCTCAGCGAACGTAGGGGCGCAAGGCCTTGCGCCCCTACTAAGTTAGACTTTTGGCTACTTTTGATTCTGATGCACTACCTTTAGCCTGGATTTAGGGAGAGTTTTTTTATTTATGGACTCAAAGCAGCAACAAACTTTTTTCACTTTCGATGGAGATGTTGGCGGGACTGCTGGCTACGCCGGGGTTTCGGCATCATTTAATACAAGCAAGGCGGCTAAAACGGCAAGTAAATATCTCAATGATTCACTGCTGATGAACCAACTAACAGAACACGTATATAAACTTTTACTAGAAGATTTGCGATCGCAGCGCGAAAGGGTAGGTAGTTATGATTCTCAAAGGTGGTTGTGATGGCTACAGGCGCTAACAATGGCAACATTACTCACGAATTAAATTATGTCACTACTAATCGGTTCTACGTAGAGATAGACAGTTCTATTGCTGCATCTTTCGCTGAATGTTCAGGATTAAGCGTTCAAATTAAGAAAAATATTTTTCAGGAAGGTGGTGTTAATGACCAGCAAAGAATTTATTTAGGTCATACAGAATTTGCAGACGTAACTCTTAAACGTGGATTTACCGATCATCCAGGTTTTTGGAACTGGATAAATGCAGTTTTTGATGAACAAAAGAAAACATCTCGACGCAATGTCAATATTCTAATTTTCAATCAAGCTGGTGAAACCATGATGAGTTGGACTTTGATTGGTGCTATTCCTATAACCTGGAAAACACCTGCACTCCAAGCAGCTGGTAAGGCAGTTGCCATTGAAGAATTAACTTTAGCTTATGAAGGTCTACAAGTTGCAAGGACTACAGGAGGAGGTACTTCTGTACAACGAAATCAAAAAAGTGGATATTTCGTTTCTAGCTAAGTCGCTATTTTTAAACGATAACTATGCAAATTATTCAATCTCTACTAGGAAACAATATTCATCCGCTTGGGGTAATATCATCTTTATCTCTTCCTGATAGAATGATATTGAGAAAACAGTCTCCTTCTCTGCATTCCCGAAGTAATTCTCTTAGCTCCATACAAACTAAACCACCATTAGTTACATCCTCTAAATTTTTATTATTTCGTGAACATGAACCATCAATACAACCATTAATAGGTTGGGATAGTTGGGATAATCAAGATATAAATAGTGATTTACCATTACTTGAATCTGATTCTTTTGATTCAATAGCTCTACCTGAAAATAGTCATGTTAATAATAGTGAACTAGTAAAAGACACTATTCCAGAGATACTGCCAAATCGGATTGATAAAAAAACTAGTGATGATACCTCGCAACAACTAAATACTAAAAGTAAATCTAAATCAAAAAAAATAAATAAATCTCAAAAGCCACTTGAGAAGAAATCCAAACCTAAATCTAAAAAAGCAGTCAAATCATCTGTGGCTAAGAATATTGTTCAAAGCAATGTTATTATTAATGGTAGTGAAGATAGCTTATTAGCATCAGATGAGCCTCTGCTTATTGAGGCTAATTTGGAAATACCTACATTGCAGCTAGATAATGCTGTCGTTGATAATTCTCTAGCTTTGCCGTCAGCACTTACCTCAACCGCTCTTGACGATGCACCTACTTTACTCCATCCTTTGGCGAATGATGAAAATACTATAGGGGCGAATATTGCTGCATCTAATTCTGAGTCTTCAGTTGCAAAAAGCCCTATTGCAATACAACAAGAATTTGATTCTAGTGTTTCAAGTGAGCCTTTAGCGAGTATACCTATTCAGTTAACACCTACCTCAGCCGATATTGAAGATACACCTAGTTTATTCAGAAACTCTGATAATAATGAACCGTTAGTAATTTCAGAGTCACAGTCTGGTATGGTGGTTAATGTCTCAGATGTATCAGCCAATCTGACTTCACTGCAACGTGACAGCTATCTTGAGAGTACTACTAGCGAGTTTACAGAAAGTCAGCGCATTTTAGTACCACCTGAGATTGTTGAAACACCAACAATTACTGCTATATCCCCTGAGATTGGTGAAACTGCGATCGCACCCCTTACCGCCACATCGCCTGAGATTGGTGAAACGCCAACAATTACCGCCACATCCCCTAAGATTGGTGAAACAGCGATCGCACCCCTTACCGCCACATCGCCTGAGATTGGTGAAACGCCAACAATTACCGCCACATCCCCTAAGATTGGTGAAACAGCGATCGCACCCCTTACCGCCACATCATTTGAGATTGCTGAAACACCAACAATTACCGCCACATCCCCTAAGATTGGTGAAACAGCGATCGCACCCCTTAC